>LZRT01000060.1 GCA_002159075.1 Bacillus thermozeamaize | reverse complement strand
TTGTGTTATCATGGGAGTGAGCCATCGGTAATTCCTCCTGTTATGAAGGTTTTCGTCGACTTAATCATAACGGAATTACCATGGCTTTTGTTTATTTCTTTTGTTGCATTTGATTTTACAATGAACCTTACAAATAAAAATAAAAAAATGTGTAACAAATGATTGACAAAAGGTGTTGTTTGCCGTATGTTGTTCATAGCAAATAATATTAGCATAGAGAAACTTTCTTTGCGTAATCAAACTCCCTTGCTAGTGACTTGGCTAACTGTTTTTCTTTTTTCGCCAAATGTTTGTCTAGACTAACAAAATTAGCATTAGGAAATCCATGCTTGAAAGGAGTGTATCTCGTTGATCCATTTGATTCATCGTCATTTCAAATGGGTATTCTTTCTCGTCTGTGGCCTTGTCCTGTTGGCAGGCTGTAGTTCCGCTGCGGAAACAAACGCTTCAGGTTCCGCTGCTGGAACATCTGAAGGCAATCAGCAGATTCAAGCCGTCGCCACCACGGGACAAGTCGCGGATCTCGTCCGCAACGTCGGCGGTACAAACGTAAACGTACAAGCCTTGATGGGCCCAGGGGTCGACCCTCACCTGTACAAGGCAACTCAAAGCGATATCCAAAAGCTGGAATCGGCTGACATCATTTTCTACAACGGTCTTAACCTCGAAGGAAAGATGGCGGATATTTTCGTTCGCTTGGCCAGCAAAAAGCCCACCGTCGCTGTCACCGAAACGATCCCTGAGGACCGGCTGCTTGAACCGGAAGCGTTCGACGGCCACTATGATCCGCACGTCTGGTTTGACATCTCTCTCTGGAAGCATGCGGTGGAACGCGTGCGGGATGCGCTGATTGAACTGGATCCGGCACATCAAGCAACCTATGAACAAAACGCGGATCAATACCTGAAACAATTGGATGAATTGGATGCTTATGCCAAAAAACAGATTGCACAGATCCCCGAACAATCCCGCATTTTGGTCACCGCCCATGACGCCTTCGGATATTTCGGACGGGCCTACGGGATGGAGGTGCGCGGACTGCAGGGGATCAGCACCGATGCCGAGTACGGCGTCAAGGACGTGCAAAACTTGGTGAAGCTGCTGGTGGATCGGAAGGTCAAGGCGATTTTCATCGAATCCAGCGTGTCACCGAAAGCGATTGAAGCGGTGGTCCAAGGGGCGAAAGAAAAAGGGCATGAGGTGAGGATCGGCGGCGAATTGTTTTCCGACGCCTTGGGTGAAGAAGAAACGCCTGAAGGCACCTATATCGGCATGTTCCGTCACAACATCGACACCATCGTCTCCGCATTACGTTAAACTGCGGAAGGGAGGATACACATGACCTGCGAAGCTTGCCCCGTCGCGGTGGAAAACCTCACCGTGGCCTACCATAAGAAACCGGTATTGAAGGAAATCTCCTTTCAGGCACCGGAAGGAAAGCTGATCGGCATCATCGGTCCGAACGGAGCCGGCAAATCAACACTGATCAAAGCGATATTGGGCCTGGTCCCCCTCACATCCGGACAGGTATACATCTACGGCCAGCCTTACAAGGCCAGTCGCAGCATTGTGGGTTACGTCCCTCAGCGCGGCTCGGTCGACTGGGACTTCCCGACCAATGCCCTTGATGTCGTGATGATGGGCCGTTACGGCCATGCCGGCCTGATGCGCCGCTTGAGCAAACAGGACCGTGAGATTGCCTGGGCTTGCCTGGAAAAAGTGGGAATGAGCGACTTTGCGAACCGGCAAATCAGCCAACTCTCGGGAGGACAGCAACAACGCGTATTCTTGGCACGCGCGCTGGCGCAAGACGCCAAAATTTACTTCATGGATGAGCCGTTTGCCGGTGTGGACGCCGCCACCGAACGGGCCATCATTACCCTGTTGAACGAATTGAAAGGGCAGGGAAAAACGGTGTTGGTCGTGCATCACGATCTGCAAACGGTGACCGACTATTTCGATTGGGTACTCTTGCTCAACCTGCGCAAGATTGCTTTTGGACCGGCCGAAGAAACATTCACCAAGGAAAATCTGCAAAAAACCTATGGCGGCCGCCTGGTCTATCTGGAACAGGAACAGCTAACCCTTTCACAGTGAGGAGAGGCAAAATGGAAACACTTTTCAGTATGTTTTTAGACAAAAATTTTCAGTGGGTCATGATGGCCTGCGTCCTCCTCGGCATCAGCAGCGGCATCCTGGGATGTTTCGCCCTCTTGAGAAAGTACAGCCTGATGGGCGACGCCGTGGCCCACGCCGCCCTGCCTGGCATCGCCATTGCCTTCATCCTTTACGGCGCAAAATCCCTCGGCGTTTTCATCATCGGCGCGGCCATCGCCGGACTAATCGGGTCGCTTTGTATCAGCCTCATCACCCGCTATTCGCGCATCAAACAGGATGCCGCATTGGCCATCATCCTCTCCGTCTTTTTCGGATTCGGCACTGTGCTTCTGACAAAAATCGCCCAGAGCGGCAAAGGAAACCAGGCCGGACTGGACGCTTTCCTGTTTGGCAAAGCCGCCTCGCTGATTGGTTCGGATGTGCAGATCATGGCCATCGTCACAGGTGCGCTCATCCTAGTATCCTTTCTGCTGTTTAAAGAAATGAAACTGTTGGCATTTGATCCCGACTTCGGCCGGGGAATTGGCTTGCCCATGACCTTTCTTGAAGTGCTGCTGATGCTGATGCTGGTTCTGTCGGTCGTCATCGGCTTGCAGGCCGTGGGGGTCGTGCTGATGTCGGCCTTGCTCATCATCCCGGCGGTCGCCGCCCGCTATTGGACGGAAAAACTGCACATCATGGTCATCATTGCCGGTACCATAGGTGCCTGTGCCGGATTTTTGGGAACCTTCTTGAGTGCGCTCACGCCCCGTATGCCCACAGGCCCGGTCATCGTTTTGACGGCGGCTGCCATGTTCGTCATCTCCCTGTTGTTTGCACCAAACCGGGGTTTGGCGGCGAAGATGATACGGCATTTGCAACTGCGCTATGAGGTGAGCATGAACCATATTCTGCAAACCCTCTATGAACTGGCGGAACATGATGTGGTCAACGGCCATTCGATCCGTTCCTACACTCTGGAGCAAATAAAAAAACAACGTCCCATGCCGGAACGGCTTGTAAAGCGGTGTCTCAACAAGCTTGCGCAGCGAGGATGGATTGTGCAGACACAACCCGGCATGTGGACCCTGACTCCGCGTGGCATCCAAGAAGCGTATGCCGTCACGCTGGAGGAACGGCTTGCCGAATTGCTGCTCATTTACGCGGAACGCTTCGGCAACATCAACCCGAACCAAAATGGCACCCGCCTGCAGGATCAGATTCCAGAATCGGTGCTCTCCGAGCTCTGGTCCTATCTCAAGGCGTTGAACCGCGAACCCAAGCTTAACCCTTGACAAACTTCCCACTGACACGCGCATCAAACTTAGGACATCAAACTTAGGATCCGAAAGGCCAATCCACAGAGAGAAAGGAGGTCGCTTCATTTGACACATGCGCTATGGATTATCCTCACCGGTTCACTGGTCGCCGCCTCTTGCGGCTTGATCGGTTGCTACTTGATCCTGCGGAAGATGGCCATGCTGGGCGATGCCATCAGCCACGCCATCCTTCCCGGGGTGGTCTTGGCCTTTCTATTCAGCAACCATCTGGAAACCCTCTATGTGCTCGTCGGAGCCTCACTGGTGGGTTTATTGTCCACCTTTCTCATCCAGCTCCTCCACCATCGCGGCATCCAGTCGGATGCAGCCATCGGCGTCACCTTTACCTCCCTGTTCGCCTGCGGGGTCGTCTTGGTCACTCGTTATGCCGATCAGGTACATCTGGACCTGCAACACGTCCTCTACGGCGAAATTGCCTACACCCCTTGGGACCTGGTCACCTTGTTTGGCATCACGATGCCGAAAGCGGTTTGGAGCATGAGTGCTGTCTTCCTGATCACACTACTCATCGTCGGCATTTTCTACAAGGAGCTGAAACTGACCTCCTTCGACCCGCAAATGGCGGCAGCACTCGGTTTGCCGGTCGCCTTTATCCACTATCTGCTGATGAGCCTGGTCTCGTTGAACACCGTAGCCGCTTTTGAAAGTGTCGGATCCATCCTCGTTGTGGCCATGATCGTGGTGCCCGGCGCGACGGCTTATCTTCTCACCGACCGGCTCCTTACCGCGCTGATCCTGAGCATCGTTTTTGGCGTGGCCTCATCCGTCCTGGGATATGCCGCAGCCGCGGCTTTCGATGTCTCCATCTCGGGAGCCATGGCCACGGTCGGCGGGCTGATGTTTATGTTGTCTTTCCTGTTCTCGCCCCGGCACGGCGTCCTTGCACGAAAATGGGCGCAACGCGCCTTGAGCCGCTCCCATGCGGGATGACACCCATTTCCTTTGCCGAGAACATTTCCCGCAATCCCCGTTCAAAAGGGATTGCGGCTTTTTTGTATTTATTTAGATGATGATAAAAAACTGCAAAATCAAGCGATATCAAAATCAAGCGATATATTCATCTCCTCTACAGATATGATATAATAAAATCGCGATTTTCCGAGCGAGCGCTCAGTTTATTGACGCCAGAAATCGAACGAGCGCTCAGTTGCTAAAGAGCAGGAGGAATCCTACCATGCCGAAACTATTTTCGGAAGAGCATGAGCTTTTTCGCGACACCTTTCGCCGCTTTCTCGAAAAAGAAGCCGTTCCCTATTACGCGCAATGGGAAAAAGAACGGGAAATCCCCCGTTCTTTCTGGAGAAAACTGGGTGAACAGGGATACTTGGTCCCCTGGGCCGAAGAGCGTTATGGTGGCTCGGAAACCGATTTTCTCTATTCCGTTGTGATCGCCGAAGAGCTGGCCCGCGTCGGGGCAAGCCTGATTGGTGTCGCCTTGCACAACGACATCGTCGCCCCCTATATCCAGTCCTACGGCACCGAGGAACAAAAGGCAGCCTGGCTTCCCCGCTGCGTCAGCGGCGAGGCCATTCTCGCCGTGGCGATGACCGAACCGGGCACCGGCTCCGACTTGGCGGCCGTGAAAACCACCGCCATCCGCGACGGCGACAGCTACATCATCAACGGCGCCAAAACCTTTATCACCAACGGCATCCTGGCTGACCTGATACTGGTGGTCTGCCGGACCGATCCGGATGCCCAGCCGCCGCACCGCGGCATCAGCCTGATCATGGTAGAATGCGGCACGCCCGGTTTTACACGCGGCCGCAAATTGGAAAAAATGGGCATGCACAGTCAGGATACGGCAGAACTGTTTTTTGAAAACTGCCGGGTACCTGCTTCCAACCTTCTCGGCGAAGAAGGAAAAGGCTTTTACTACCTCATGGAAAAGCTGCAGCAGGAGCGGTTGATCGTCGCCATTCAGGCCCTGGCCGAGACTGAAGTGATGTTTGAGGAAACGCTGGAATACGTGAAAACACGCACCGCTTTCGGGCAGCCCATCGGCACCTTCCAGCACAACGCCTTCAAAATGGCGGAAATGGCCACCGAACTCGCCCTGGCCCGAAACTTTGTCGAAAACCTGATCCGGGATCACATGGCTGGTCAAGAGGTGGTCACCCAGGTCTCGATGGCCAAATGGTGGGTCACCGAAATGGCCAACCGGTTGGCCTATCAGTGCCAGCAGCTATACGGCGGCTACGGCTACATGGAGGAATATCCGGTGGCACGGCATTACCGGGATCTGCGCGTGAGCGCCATTTACGCCGGAACCAACGAAATCATGAAATCCATCATCGCCAAAAATTTGGGGCTGGCCTAAAAACAGGCCAGCCCTTTGTTCCTAACAACGAATCCCATAACGAAAGGATGGGCAACACAAAATCAACGGTTCTGTTCGAGGTACGGTGTGTAATCAATCCCCTTCTTTTCCAGGTAGGCAAACAGCGCCTTGTGATCCCGCTTAGGCGTGGCCATGATATACCCGCGCAAAATCAAGTCGCGGTCAATCACGTCAGCTTTTTCCTTGAGTGCCAGCTCGCCAATCTTCGCCGCAATGGTCTGTTTGGCCGTATCCCGAAAGGGAGAGGGAACCGGCTTCACCAGGTCGTTGAGCAACGCCTTCCCTTCTTCTGTCCACAAAGAGAGTGTCTGTTCAATATAGTACTGTTGCCAGTCCAGTTCGGACATGCCATCGGCTCTGGGCAGGCTTTTGAGAAACTTGCGGAACATGAAATAGCCGCCGATTGAAAAAAGGACCACCAGCAGAACCATCCAGATCAGGATGCCAATGCCGAACAGTGTTTGTCCCACCAGACAACACCCCCTGAACCATCCTCTCCGTATCCGTCATTCTCATTGGTGATTTTATCACAAGGTCGTGGTACAATCACCTCAAATAGGGAAACGAGAGGAGATATAACGCATGCCGGTGCACGGAATCCACTCTTTTTCGGCAGTGGTTTTTGCCATCCTCATTCTGTTGCCCATTCAGGCCATGCGCCTGCGTCGGATGACACCTGGAAAAATCACCGTCGCCCTCAAACCATGGCGCATTTTCCTGCAAGTGGCCCACCTTTTCCTCGTCATTGCGCTTGTCACAGGATTGCTTCTCAGGCCAGACTTTTCCTCAGTTTGGTTTTGGGTCGTACTGCTCGTTTTCATCGTTCTCGGCGCTTTGCTCGGGATCACTGCCAAGTCGCTGCGTGAAGTGGCCGACACCGCCAAAAGCAGACAGCCCCATTCCCGCCAACTGCAAAAACTGAGCCGTTTCAGCATCCTGTTGGCGCTGTCGGTCATCGTCATGATTCTACTCATGGTGCTTCATTAGTAGTAATACAGCTTCACAAACGCTTGCCTTCCCCGCTTCGTCCTTTTTTCCGTCGGGGAGAACGCTGCAATTGATCACGGAGCCGCACCATCTGTTTCGGCGTGTTGGTAATGATGCCATCAACCCCCATCTGGATCAGGCCTTTGGCAAGATGCAGGTCATCCACTGTCCATGGGTACACATTCAACCCGACCCTGTGACAATCATTCACCAGCTGCGGCGACACACTCGTAAAAAAAGGATGCAACGCCTGCGCGCCGATACGCAAGGCAGTCCCCAGCGGATCGAACCCGTCCGTGTAATGCAGCAGACCGACGGACACACCCGGATCCATTCGTTTCAGCGCTTGCAGCATGCCGGCGTGAAAGGAAGAAATGAGCACCTGATTTATCAATCCGTGCGCCTTGACCAGCCGATGCACCGCCTGCTCCATGCCAGGGTATCGCCCGGGCCCGCCTTTCAGCTCCAGGTTCAGCCATACTCCCTTGCGCTTCGCCCAGCGTAAAACCTCCGTCAAAGCGGGCATCCGTTCCCCCGCCCCGCCAGGGATGGCCTTCAGCTGGCTCCAGGTCAGATGAGCAATCGGCCGTTCGCCATCCGGAGTCATGACGGTTTCATCATGATGAACCACCAGCGTCCGATCCCGGCTCATGTGTACATCCAGCTCAATCCCGTCCACGCCCGCCTGGATCGCCTTTTTAAAGGAAGCCATCGTATTCTCCGGCGCATGCTCCGGATCCCCACGGTGCCCGATAATTTTGACAGACATCACCCGTACCCTCCATCAGGTCTTGACGTGCCTTTTTCACCCAAGAGATACGTTCAACCAAGACATGCGTTAACATATGTGACGACGGACCAAGAGGTTACAAACGGACCAAAAGGTCAACTCACCCATAACTTCAGGCTATCAAAAACCTTTGCCAAGAAAATCGTGATGATAAACGGCCGCTGGTTTACGATGCCGAGCCATACTCCGTATGCGGCCAGAGACAGGACAAAAAATAAAACAGCATCTCTACGATGTTTCTTCCAAAAGAGCCAAATCAGGACCCACACAACCAACGGCACGAACCATGCATGAAACGCGAACATGTTATCCGCCGGACACCCCCCGCGATTTTTTGAATGCCTTTTTGATCCAAATGGTCACCAGCAGCAAGCCGGGAATGAAAAGGGCAAAGAAGCCGTCGTATATAAACATGTATTTTGATATCCATTCTCCATTTTGGATCGGATTTTCATAAATCGATGAAGCAAGCGCGATAAGGAGCAGATATAATGCGACTAGGATCGGCCACTTCGTTTCCGGACGAAATACCTGGTTCAAGCTCTCATAAGCACCGTATAGCAAGACCAATAATTTGATGTAGATCAGGATTAATAAGATGACGGAAATGATCGAATGAACGTTCACGATCATTTCACCGAGGGAAACTTCCTGTACGACGGTATATACCGGAAAAGTCAGCTTGGAAGCCCGCTCAACCCCCAACAAGCCGATGATCATAAACAGGGTCAGGCTTAACGACAAGGATGCCGTGCCAATCCCCAGAACCAATGATCGTCCCGCACCCTTTTTGACGAACGGATAGAGCATCATCAGGACCACACATTCCATGTAAGGGAAAGCCAGAAAAGGATGACTTCCTTGCATGGTCTTCCAGATATCCGTATGCAATGCCGGTTGGAAGCGGCCCCAGTCCCAATCATTCGTTGCCAACAACAGGACAAACCAAAACGGAAAGAAAAGAAAAGGCGTGACAAATTGGTTCATTCTCGCAATGCTTTCGACACCCTGGGAAACCGTATACGAGGCAACAAACAAAAACATGGTGTGAAAAACGCTCATCGGCGTTTCAGGCATAATGGTTCCGTTCAAAAAATCGCTCAGATTACGCAGCACCCACCCGGTCAGGAGGCAAAAATGGAGGAAGTACAGTATGGAAATCACGATTCCCAAGGGACGGCCCAGCACCGCCATGGGAATTTGCGCCAGGCTTTTTCCGGGATAATGGCGATGAAGGAGCACCCATAACAAGGCGACAACCATCCCGAACGCCCCCGCCCACCAAGGCATCAGCCACGCATCCTGCTTGCCCTGTTCAATCAGTTGCTGGATCAACACGAAAAACGTCGTGCCCAGCAAATAATTGATCGTCAGAAGATAAAACTGCCAGCGCGATAGGATGTTGCTCCCCTCCTAAAATGGTTGGTTGATGCTTCCGGGCTGCAATAATTTCGCGCCCACGTTGATCACCACATCCACATCGTTCAAACCGGCGCTGCCGGGATCAAGTTGCGGCAAATGGCGCCTTACCGTCTCCTTCAACCCCAAAAGATCCCACCCTTTCTCCTTCGTTTTGTTGTAAAATGCGTATAACCCATCGGTGATCTGTTCCTTCACTTCCCTTTCAAGCTGTTCCACATCCTCCCAAGTACGCGGAATGGATTCGGTGGCAAGACTGGTCGAAAGCTCAAGATCCAGACGGATCGATACAACTGGCTTGTTGCGCCGGTATGCGGCTGCTTGATCAAAACGGACTGGCTTCATCACCACGGTCACTTGTTTCCCGCCCACTTTCAACATGATTTTCTGCTCTCCCGTTTCACCGGTCAGCAGATGGTACCAAATCATATCGTTCTCGTTGAGCCGTCCCGCCAGCCGGTAATTCTGAATGACCGCCCCTCCACCGATAAGAAATATGCCTTTATTGGCGTCAATCTCCGCCGCTCGTTTACCGCTGTCATGAAACGAACTTCCCGCTGCCTCCCTGATCAAGGGCAATACGACCGGCCTGGATTGCTGCATCCGTTCGCTGACATCTTTCACCCGGATATGCTTCCCTATGAACAACGAATCCTCAGCCAAAAACCTTAACCTGGATTCGACGGAATCGGAAGGAAGAGATTCGAGCGGCGTATACGTCTTCATGATTTTTGATATCGAACCATCCGCCACCAGCATGGGAATCGAAGAACGGGCGTTTTGCTGCACTTCGATATAATTGACGATGTCGCGAATCCCGTGTTCCGCCGCTCTTTCCGATACGACCACCGCTTTATAATGAGCGACGAAAAGCCTGCGCGGCAATCGTTGATAAACGTTGGATCGGATCTCCCCAAAAGACCGGCCGCTGATTTTGTAAGTGTACACGGGTGCCTGATCCCCCCCTGTCGTTCCCATGGCCGAAGCGCCGCTCAATGGATTGATGACCTGATAATATATCGTTTTTATACCGCTTTCCGGTTCAATATCCGCTCCAATCATGCTGACGAGCGCCAATTGGTTCAGTTCGATTTTGTCCCAGCAGCCGGTCAGAAGGATGGACAGCAAAGCTGGCACGATCAACCCCTTCACGACCGATCCTGTCCCCATATTCACCCCTGGATCACTTCTTTCTTATCAAACTTTTCATATTCTTGGGCAATCGTTTGGGTTTCATCATCGGTCTGGGCAACCGGACAAACACCTCTCTCAAATCGGTTACGTTTACCGGAGCGACAGGCTTCAAGTAAGGTTCGCCGAAGGATTTGAGCGATGCCAGGTGGGCAATCAGAAAAAGCAAGCCGCACAAAATGCCCACCAAACCCATGAAACCGGCCAACAACACGAACGAAAAACGGATCAGGCGCTGAGAGATGCCGAAACTGTAGGTGGGAACGGCAATATTGGTAATTCCCGTAATGGCTACCACGATCACAATCGCGGCGGAGATCAGGCCCGCGTCCACCGCCGCTTGGCCGAGCACGATGGCTCCAACGATGGACAGCGCCTGGCCAAGCGCTCTGGGCATGCGAAGCCCCGCCTCCCGGATGATTTCGAACACCACTTCCATCAGCAACACTTCCGTCAGGGAAGGAAAGGGAACGCCTTCTCGTTGCGCCGACAAGTTGATCAGCAATTGCGTGGGCAACAATTCCTGATGAAACGTGGTGACGGCCACATACATGGAAGGAACGAATACCGCAATAAGAAAAGAAAACAGACGCATCCAGCGGATGAACGTGGCGATATCCGCCCGTTGGTAATAATCTTCCGGTGACGTAAAAAATTCGAAAAACGTCATTGGGGCAATCAATGCGTTTGGCGTGCCATCCACCATGACGGCCACTTTCCCTTCCAACAGCTGCGCCACCACCACATCCGGTTTTTCTGTATTGTTCAACGTCGGAAAAAGGCTCCACATCCGGTCCTGAATATATTCTTCAATAAAGGTGCTTTCCAGTACGCTGTCCGTCTGTATCGCCTGAAGTCTCCTCCTCGCTTCCATGATCAATGCATCGGGAGCGACATGAACCACATACACCAACATCACGGTCGTACGGGTTTGATTTCCGATGATCATTTTCTCAAACCGGAGGTGCGGGTTTCGGAGCCTTTTGCGGATCAAGCCGACGTTGGTTTCGATATGTTCCGTAAACCCTTCTTGCGGACCGCGAACCGTCGATTCGGATTTCGGTTCTTCAATCTGGCGATGTTTCGGACTGACCACATTGATAAAACAAATGCGATCCGCGTGAAAATCGACGAGCGCGCACTGGCCCATCAGCAATGCATCCACCGTATGTTCGAGCAACGCTTCAGGAGAGGTGGACGAAAAGGGCAGCGCACGCACAAAACGGTTCCCGTCGACATGAGGTTGTTCCACTTCCGTGAAGATACCGCCCATCAGCGATTTCATGATATAATCGTCAATCGTCGTTTTATCGGCCAGTGATTCCAGATACATACAATGTACGGTATAATCTTCTTTCGCCAACACAGCCCTAAAAACCAGATCCGCAGGAGAACCCAGTGCTGCTTGAACGTCCCGGAGCAACTGACTCCACTTCTGCTGTCTGTCATTCCTTCTCCGCATCGTCCAACCTCCGGTCTGTACGATCCACACTACTAGTCATTCTCCCCGGATCTTTCCTAATTATTCCTCAAGAATAGTTTGTAATTGTTATAATATTTAATATTCAATTTTTAAAAGCCGGAGCACCTCGTAAATGAATGAATAAATGGAGTAATCCCACGCTTAAAACGACTTTTTATCCCACATTGTTCAGAAAAAACGTAAGCAAAATGGGAGCGTCATACTTCTAAGCCAACTTTATATCCCACTACGTTCAGATAAAACAGTCACAGCGACACAATTAGCACCATTTTGACACTTCTTTATATCCCACTACGTTCAGATAAAACAGGCGGCGGCGCGGCAAGCGTCGCCTTTCTATTTGGCTTTATATCCCACTACGTTCAGATAAAACAATATTCCACAAGGACAATTACTTACTACGACACCGACTTTATATCCCACTACGTTCAGATAAAACAAGCGTTGCTTCGTTCGGTAAACCTCGCCCGTTTCACTTTATATCCCACTACGTTCAGATAAAACCGTTGGGCGGGTAGAGGACGGCAGATACTGTTTCGTGCTTTATATCCCACTACGTTCAGATAAAACCACGTCACTTTGCGGCAGTCAGGACAGACGGTTCCCTTCTTTATATCCCACTACGTTCAGATAAAACGGTGGGCGCAAATGGGATTTTGACACAGCTTTATATCCCACTACGTTCAGATAAAACACTCGTCATACATCGCCAGCAAAGCACCGGAGGACGCTTTATATCCCACTACGTTCAGATAAAACCTGATTTCGCGCATGGATTCAGACAGGCATCCGTTTTTCTTTATATCCCACTACGTTCAGATAAAACCACGTCACTTTGCGGCAGTCAGGACAGACGGTTCCCTTCTTTATATCCCACTACGTTCAGATAAAACGCGAAACGGGGCAGAACCAGACGACCTTATCGATTTTTTCTTTATATCCCACTACGTTCAGATAAAACCGTGGCGTTGCGGAAGGTGGCGGCGGTGTATGAGCGGCTTTATATCCCACTACGTTCAGATAAAACTTGCTGTTACAAATACAGCAGGGTAGCCCCAACTACCTTTATATCCCACTACGTTCAGATAAAACTATGGGGTTAGGTGGATTTTAAGGCTTGCTCAATATGCTTTATATCCCACTACGTTCAGATAAAACTCAACCGTTCCCCGTTCAACCGCACGCCGTTTAACCTTTATATCCCACTACGTTCAGATAAAACGTCCACATCCATGAAATTGGCCAGTTGCTCTGCTTCTCTTTATATCCCACTACGTTCAGATAAAACGTAAAAGAACGCACAGCCACACTCCTGAGCGACTTCACTTTATATCCCACTACGTTCAGATAAAACCCTTGTCCATCCAGAGACAGGAAAGAACGTGAGCGCCCTTTATATCCCACTACGTTCAGATAAAACCCTCTTCCATAAAACTGGTGCCGCATACAGAACACCTTTATATCCCACTACGTTCAGATAAAACGCCCCGTCATCATCTCTGATTTCAGTTTCGTAAACTGCTTTATATCCCACTACGTTCAGATAAAACATTTTACTTAAAAGGGTATTGACTACTCAATAACTTCTTTATATCCCACTACGTTCAGATAAAACGTCCATCCGCATTTGTTCCGCCATACAGCCGCGACAACTTTATATCCCACTACGTTCAGATAAAACGCGGTTGCTTGCGTATAGGTGGCGGGGCAAGCCCGCTTTATATCCCACTACGTTCAGATAAAACGGCCTTGACGAGCGGTTTGTTGAAGACATCCAAAACACTTTATATCCCACTACGTTCAGATAAAACTGTATATGTGTATGCATATGTGTATAGTATTCGTCACTTTATATCCCACTACGTTCAGATAAAACCGTAAAGGGTACGAGATAGGGGCGATATGCAATAGCTTTATATCCCACTACGTTCAGATAAAACAGGAAGCCGCAGCTGCCATGAAAGATAACTATGCGGCTTTATATCCCACTACGTTCAGATAAAACCTATCGTCACCCCAACGAACATAAACACGCTGTCCGCCTTTATATCCCACTACGTTCAGATAAAACATTTTCCGTGAGTTCATTGACGAACCTAACGAACCGGCTTTATATCCCACTACGTTCAGATAAAACCCTGGAGCTGCCTGATTGCGTGACGAACGTGATCCCGGCTTTATATCCCACTACGTTCAGATAAAACCTACACCGGGATGCGCAAGGGCGAGCTCCTTGCCTCTTTATATCCCACTACGTTCAGATAAAACCCGATTCCCAACAGCCGTAAAACCAAGCAAGCACGTCTTTATATCCCACTACGTTCAGATAAAACGCACTCATCACGACAAAGTTTCCGTTCTCATTGCCACTTTATATCCCACTACGTTCAGATAAAACGGCGACGGTTATCCTCGGGGATTATTACTCAAGTCAGCTTTATATCCCACTACGTTCAGATAAAACCAAAAGAGATATGTGATATCATGCGCCGCATGCCAGGGCTTTATATCCCACTACGTTCAGATAAAACTCGTTTCTTGCAATTGCTGTTGCATCTGCCGTTCGCCTTTATATCCCACTACGTTCAGATAAAACCCTTCATCGCCCGGAAAGCAAGCTCTTCGGCCGTCATCTTTATATCCCACTACGTTCAGATAAAACTAACGAGGTGATTACTTGATGATCGACATTAGGGATCACTTTATATCCCACTACGTTCAGATAAAACCTATCGGCATTTCGAGAACCACCTCGTCATGCACACTTTATATCCCACTACGTTCAGATAAAACCCGATACCTGCCACGGCGAAACTGAATGGCTTATCTCTTTGATATCCCACTACGTTCAGATAAAACTTTATACAAAAAATGGAGAACGTCCACAAACTCTATCTTTATATCCCACTACGTTCAGATAAAACACGAATGGCCAGGGCCGCTATGGGTGATGAAACCTCTTTATATCCCACTACGTTCAGATAAAACTATTTATAGATATAAACTGCTCCCAGTCATAAAAAGCACTTTATATCCCACTACGTTCAGATAAAACGAACCGGAGCCGGAGCCGGAACCGGAGCCGAACCCGCTTTATATCCCACTACGTTCAGATAAAACGAAAAGGCATACCCATAAAATCCTCATTCACTTCTACTTTATATCCCACTACGTTCAGATAAAACAACAGATGACAGCCGTTCAAGCGTCAACCGTACAACCTTTATATCCCACTACGTTCAGATAAAACGGTTGGAACAGGCGGGACTCATTGACGACAAAAAGCTCTTTATATCCCACTACGTTCAGATAAAACTGTCGATGACAAGGGTCAACGTAGGTCGGGGATCACTTTATATCCCACTACGTTCAGATAAAACGGTGGTGTCTGATTTGGATTCTGCAATGAGGGGACGGCTTTATATCCCACTACGTTCAGATAAAACCGTCGGAGTCGTCCAGCACGAAGCTATCTACGTGCCGCTTTATATCCCACTACGTTCAGATAAAACAACCGACGAAACTGCAGCTCATGGAACTGGATGCCCTTTATATCCCACTACGTTCAGATAAAACAGTACGAGGAGATGCGGGATAAGTATCTTGCGCCGCTTTATATCCCACTACGTTCAGATAAAACGTTCCCAGCTCAGGAGACGAAGGAGTTTTTGCTTCAGCTTTATATCCCACTACGTTCAGATAAAACTAGCACGTAGACAAGAGGCAGCAGACCAATGATGTACTTTATATCCCACTACGTTCAGATAAAACTGAAAAAGCAAAAAAACATCATCATCCGCGTCGATGCTTTATATCCCACTACGTTCAGATAAAACGCCGAACTGTTCGGCAATTTTTTAGCAGAATAATTGCTTTATATCCCACTACGTTCAGATAAAACGTTTTCCCACTTCCATTCCCACTATTTTTTCGCTAGCTTTATATCCCACTACGTTCAGATAAAACACTCAGCGCAGCGGGTGTACTCGAAACCCGATCACTTTTATATCCCACTACGTTCAGATAAAACACCCCGGCGCGACGCAGTTTTTCCAGGTGCTGATACATTTTATATCCCACTACGTTCAGATAAAACTAGCGACGCGGACGCTACTTTTTTTGTTGCGAACATTTTTTTATATCCCACTACGTTCAGATAAAACAGAGCAGGCGGTAGCTGACGCGAAGAATATTTCCATTTTATATCCCACTACGTTCAGATAAAACCGTTGTACTTTGAAATGCGAGGGATACTGTTTGCGGTTTTATATCCCACTACGTTCAGATAAAACTTTTGGATGTACCTAAAATGGTTCAGCATTTTTTTGATTTTATATCCCACTACGTTCAGATAAAACTGACTTGATCTGGCGCCGGCCGGAGCTGGACCGGCAGTTTTATATCCCACTACGTTCAGATAAAACTCGAAGTGTTTAGGGGATGACATATCACCGCCTTCCCTTTTATATCCCACTACGTTCAGATAAAACTTTCTCCTCGTGATTTGGTAGAACTTTCTGTCTTACATTTTATATCCCACTACGTTCAGATAAAACGAAGCCGATACTGATACTGATTAAGTGCACCACTCACTTTTATATCCCACTACGTTCAGATAAAACAGAATCACGGATGTCACAACTCGTTTCATCGACCATTTTTATATCCCACTACGTTCAGATAAAACCTCAATCAAGTTCAAGTTCCGCTTCTTCGATGTCTTTTTTATATCCCACTACGTTCAGATAAAACGCATACTTCCTCAGAACGAATTCAAGGAAATCCCAGTTTTATATCCCACTACGTTCAGATAAAACACGACCAGCAAAATACCGAAAATGACAAGAAAGAATCAATTTTATATCCCACTACGTTCAGATAAAACCCCCTTAAAGACTTACAGCAAAACTCCTTTATAGTTTAAGGTTTTTGACATTTGTGCCGTCAACTATTTTACATTGTTTTGCAGTAAGGCACCAATCTTTTATTACAAAAATAAAACCAATACGTCAAAAAGTCTTGTCCTATCCCGATTCTGCGTAAGGGAAGCAAAAAAGCACTTCACTGCAATATCATCATTTGTCGTCACCAAACTCAACATATAACTATATAAAACGCGTAAGCTCCTTGGGATCAAGTCCATATTTGTGTGTAAATTCGCCCTCGGTTAGAATACCTCATTCCTTCCCCCGAAGGGGGAGACGCAGGAAGCACGCCCCCTGCTCCCCGTCACTCGCCGTGTGGCATGCCCAGCAAAGGATTGCTGGGCAGTTATAGTGTGTTGAGCAATTGCCTGTCAAGGCCAAATGGAACGCTTCGCGGCTTTGACAGGCTGCGATAGACGTCCGTTAGCCGATACGCGTGACTTTGGCACTCATGTTGGTGACCTGTGATTCGCGCCACTCCAGATATTCACCCATATCCAAATACTTTCTGCCGCTTGCCCATTTCTCATCGATTTCCATGAGCAATGCACCGATCAGACGTATGGCCGATTCACGATTCGGAAAGATCCGAATCACCCGTTCACGGCGGCGGATTTCCTCATTCAGGCGCTCCAGAGCATTGGTGGTACGGAGTCGCTTGCGATACTTTTCCGGCAAAAGCAAGACCGCCGTCGCGTCTTCAAAACCAGCTTCCAGGACTGCCATGGCTTTCGGAGCTTTCGTTTCGTATGCCTCCAGTACCTGATTCAGGAGCAGCCGTGCCGTATCGTGATCAGGTGCATCCAAAATGGCTCGTACCCGGCTATGTACCTCATCCTGCAGCGCTTTCGGCGTGGCATCCAGAATATTGCGCAGGAAGTGTGTCTGGCACCGCTGCCAGGTGACGCCTTGAAAGTTCCTGCGGATGGCTCGAACCAATCCTCCGTGGTCATCCGACACAATCAGATCGACGCCTCGAAGCCCGCGGCTTTTCAGCCAGCCAAAAAATTCACTCCAACTGGCTTCCGACTCGCTGTCGCCAAGCATCAAGCCCAATACCTCGCGATATCCGTCGGTGTTGACACCAATCCCGATAAGAGCGCCTCGGGACCGCACTCGACTTTCTTCCCGCACTTTGAGTACCAGCGCATCAACGATGACAAAGGGAAACGGGTTGTCATGAAGCGGACGGTTGTTCCAGGCCGTCACGACAGGATCGAGACGCTTGCACAATTCCGACACCGTGGATTTCGAAAACTCCGTACCGCATAACTCTTCCGTGATCTGGGCCACTTTTCGAGTCGACACTCCGTTGACCACCATCTCCATCAAAGCCAATACCAGAGCTTGTTCGCTGCGTTGGTAACGGGCAAACAACTCCGTTGAGAACTTTCCGTTACGAATTCGGGGAACACGAAGCGTAATGGTGCCAACACGAGTGGTTAATTGGTGCGGATACGTCCCGTTTCGATATCCTTGGCGTCCTTCCGTCCGTTCGTAGGGCTCTGCCCCCAACTGTTCCGTTGCCTGGGCTTGCAACACTTGGTTCAATACGGATTCCAGCAGCTTGGTTACTCCCGCATCCTGCGAGTTACTAAGAAAAAGTTGATGCAACAGTTGCGAATCTACGGTAATCTGATATTGAGCCATTTCAAATTCCCCTCTCCTTGGAATGTTGTCAGGTCAACTACATTCTAACCGAGGGGAATTGAAAATGGCTCTCTTTTTTTACAGAGAGGATCCAATTTTACACAATTATACGGACTCAACTCTCCTTGGTTACCGCTTTAGGATCTGCAAGCACGTTTATAAGAACAACTCATCCATATTCTTTTCTTGCCCAAACACGTTCTTACGAATATGCCTTGGATTTTCCACTTGATATAAATAGATAGAATCCTCTTCTTTGTCTATAATTCGTTCCAGTTCACTAAGACACTTCATTAGAAGGCCCTTCGTGATTTCCCCTTCAAATACGGAATTCTGTGTCCAGGTTAGATACTCCCGTAATTTCTTGCATACCTTTTGAACCCTCTTTTCTCCCACATCATAGGTGATGATCACGAACATAAGCTAGCCCCCTATTGAATCCTGCTATCACCACCAGGCTTTTAACGGCTTATATGTTTCATCACCGATCACATGTTTTATCAACTTATAACATTCCAGGCGAATAAAATATCGATATGAAACGTTTCTTTTTAACGTACGGTGCCTGATGGTGGTATCCAATTTTTTCTGCCATTCCGTAATAAACCGCTTTTGTCCTTCTTCATTTAGCAAAACCATGCCATCTAGTGAATAGAAATGCTTATGATTGATGATGCGATTATTGATTGATGAAATGAGCACCGAATCCACAATCAAGGGTTTAAAAATTTCAGCCAAATCAAGACTCAACGAAAACCGCTTGCTAGAAGGTTCATGCAAATAGCTGATCGTCGGATCCAATTGTGTCTTGTAAATCTCAGAAACAATGGCCGAGTAAACCAAGGAATTGCCAAAAGAAATGAGCGCATTCAAAGGATCTGTCGGTGGCCGCTTTTCCCTGGCCTCAAATACAAAGCCATGATTCAATATGTTATTAAATGACTGATAGTATATTTGACGAATGCGCCCCTCGATCCCCATGAGCTCTTGAATGGTTTGAGCATCTTCCAACTTGGTTGCCTCGGAAAGAATGGTATCCACATAGGCTGCCGTTTTTTCTTTGTACCTTCGCAAAAGCCTCAGCATATGATGAATGCCACCTTGCAGAAAGGAGCGTGCCAGATACATTCGCTTGCCGTAATCCAGATAATGAGCTGTTTGCTGAATCACTGTATGCCCAGAAATGTTTCGGGGGCGTGGATAAAACGTCCCCGAATAAAACCCGTAGTAATTGTAAAAATGAATCCGGATTCCATATTGGCTGACAAGATTGAGTAAAGAGGTATTAAGATCAACCTGACCCATGATGTGAATGTTATCCGCAACAGCGACCGGCAAAGGTTTGGAATGTCCGTCTGAATCGACAAAGTATAAGGTATTATCCTTTCGCTTTAAATTTCCATTTGAAAAAATATAGTAGTCCTTCATTCTTCCTCACGCTCCATTGCAAAGCAAAATTCATAGTAGGAACACTTGGCGCAATACCGGAGCCTTTTCAATGGGGGAGGTGTTGGCAAGGCGATAATCTCTTCAATCTCTTTCATCATTCGTTCCAACTTTTGCTCATCTTCAAAACTCAGTACAATTTCTTCGGTTCTTCGTTCTTTCGGATAACTGATCAACCCCTTTTTTTGGACACCCCTGCGTTTGAGTTCATACAGGTAAAACAGCATCTGCCATCGATCCGCTTCCTGCATTCGGCTTGTCAGTTTCACTTCGCGCACATATTCTCCATCAATCGCATCAATCTTAAATCGGTTATCAATCAGAATCTCTTTCGACTCAAGGTACGGATAGGAACGTTCATGAAGCAACTTTCCTTCAAACACACGATCGCTTTCTTGCTCCATTGCAATCCCTTTGTCAAAAAGCCAAAGCTTCCGTCGACAGACCACATAATAATGCACATGCACCCCGGTAATTGCTTCACTCAAAAAGGCCCCCTCCATCTTCCACAAATTGACACGTGAACAAAAACAGCAATTTTAGAGGAAAGGATCGTAAGTATTCAGCAACAAACCTTTTCCTCTCAGATTTGTCTCATCAAAATCGTACCCCGCCTCGACGAGGTAAATGTGCTCCAGTCCCTCGGGCAATGCCATGGATAACTTGTTCCGCACCTGATTGTACCGCACACTGACCGTCCAGCGTTCAATCTGCCTTCTTAATTCGTGACGTTGAGAAAAGGTCTCCGCTTCTTTGTATTTCTGGATCAGCGGTTCAATTGCATCCCAAAGAGGCCGGGGCAGCACCATCACTTGTTCAATATCGCGCAATTTTTCTTGCGCTTCTTTTCTGTCCATTTGATATGGATCCAAATTGTCAAACCAGTCAAGCGCCTCCTCTAATTCCTTTAAAAACGCGCTCCCTTTCAGACGGTGACGGGAATACAGTTCCCTGACCATTTCCACCTTGGCCGGTTCATCCAATACTTTCCCATCATAGTTTTTCAGAAGTTCCAATCCTTCCTCTACAAGAAACCGATCATAGACGCTCGGAACCCCGGACAATTCCTGGGTAAACACATACACGTTGGCTTGCCGCTCCGTCCATAGACGCTTCCGGTAGCAGCGTCCCAGGCGCTGAAACAAACTGTCAAGCGTCGACAACTCGGTAAACAGCCAGTCAAAGTCCACATCCAAGCTGGCTTCAACCAATTGCGTGGTAATCCAGACACCCGACTTCTTTCCCCGCTGCTTGTTGAACTCCAGCAAGAATCGTTCCAGTCGCTGGCGATCGCCAAGGGTAAACAGGGCATGCAGAAGGTACACCGGAAAATTTGCCGGCACTTGTTTAGACAAAAGTTCATAAACGCGCACCGCCAGACGGACGGTGTTGACGATAACCAGAACTTGAGAGGTTCTGCCTTTTTCGATGATTTCCTCCAGGGCGTCTGTGATCGGTTCATCCCGAAGCTGAATGCGGTGGCGAACAATACTTGGATCGAGAAACTGGCCCTCTGCAATCATCTCTCGCGGAATATTCCCACGTTTACGCAGCTTGTCCAAATAAATTGCGGGCATCGTCGCAGTCATGATCATAAACTTGCCGCCGACGTGATGGATCATCTCCAGCGCCCGAATCAGCATGGCCACAATCTTTGGATCGTAAGCCTGGATTTCGTCAATCACCACTTTTGAATAGGCCATTGTCGCCAATTCTTTTTCAAAACCGCGATACAGAAAGGGAAACTTCAAGATTTGATCGATGGTGGTCAGCACCAGTTTGGAGGCAAGGTGGCGGGACTGATTTCGGATCTGCTCCCAGCGCTCCTCTCCCTTCTCCGTCAAATAATCGACACTGGCGGAATGCAAAAGCCCTGCTGCGGGGTACCCAATTCCTTTCGGATCGGTGATTCGCTCATAAATGGCGTTGATGCTGACTCGAAGCGGCAATGTGAAAAAAGCCTTGTCCTGGCCAATCCAGAACAAGGCAGCTTCTGTTTTTCCCATCCCGGTCTGGGCAATTGCAATAACATGCCTGTCCTGGTGGGAAGCGGCAAATTGTTGGAGCTCGTTTGGCGTAAGTCCTTTTTGCATGAAATAACGTTTGGCATACGTTTGAATGTGCTGTTCCACGTCAGCTTCAACAGTCAAATAATCAGAAGGGTCGGAGGCCGTGTGGTCTAGACGGTGCAATAACCCTTTCAACATCACATAACGCCAGAAAAGTTCGCCGTCCGTAGGGCGCAATCGTTTTCTCAACCGGTCGACAAAGCGGTAAGATATCTCTCCCTCCGGAAAAATCAAATCCATATGGGCAGCCAGATCTCTCAGGCGTAAACGGATGTCCTCTTCAAGAACGCGCCGGATGGCCTCTTTTTCGGGCAGTTGATCACGCTCATGATGATAACCCACCGCAAGCGTCAATAAATATAGCTCCTCTTTCGTCAGGTTCAATTCACGTTGGGGAATTAACCCTGCAGAAAGATAATTATGAGGAACCTGTTCGTCGTGTACGGGCTGAACCGGTTCAAGCTTCAGTTGATCCTGCAAACGCTTTTGCACGCGGTATTGAAATGCAGAGTCCGCCTTTCCGACATCGTGATACCGCACAGCAATCTCAAGCAGTTCCCACATCCGCCGATCCATCAGCGGCATCCGATCACCATACTGATTCTTTAGCCACTCCATCATCTCCAGCAGTTTGTCCGTGTGTTCACGGATCGTCTGCGGCGGATTCGATTTGGCAAGAAACATCTCCCTCACCCTCAAAAATCAATTTCTGGAAAAAGAAATACCAGTTCGCCATGATCGTCAACCAGCAAATCGCCCGGATCAAACGTCGTTCCTTTAGGAACATACCCCACGTCGACAGTACGCCAGTGGCGGACACCGTTGCGGATCTCATAAGTCCAATTCAAACGATAAGGAATGCTTTGAGTTTCAAAGGATAACTTGTCTACAGGGACATACGCGTCATAGCTGTTCTCCTTCGATTCAGAAAGCTCCTCCAGATCAACCAAACCATACTCGTCTACCCGCACCAAATCTTCCCAACGTCCCAGACTGAAATGGGTGCTCGCTGTTTCAACCTGTTGGATCAACCGATGTAAGATTGCTTCCTCAGTTACCACGTGAATCAGCAGTTTAACACGATATAACAAGTGAACATACAACGGCATCTGAGTCATGTCGGAAAATTGATATTCCTGAATCCCGGGAAGCCCGTCGAGAATCAGAGGAAATTCGTTGCTCTGCTGTTCTTTCACAAAATAATGGGCTTGATAATCCAGCATTTTTGCCTCATAGCTGCCCTGAATGCTGAGGTGCATCGGGATCAGTTGTTCTGCCCCAAGCAACGCGTGCAACCAGCCTTTCACTGTTGAATAAGGAGGCAGGGGATACGTCTCCCCCACCTTAAACGCAAAAGGTTTCTTATAACAAGCCGTCTCCTGAAACAAACCAAGACGCAACGCTTTCATCCGTTGGTCACCCCATAGGCTTCTTTCACTTGTTCATCCAATGTCTGAAAGAACTTTTCTACGGACATCACTCTATCCCCATATGCATCTTCAAATTCCCGTTCATTGCTGAAGATGCCCCGAACCATGCCAATCTTTGTCTGCTCACCCACCCCGCGTCCGGCAAAAGTGAGTTCCATCGTATCGTCAATAGGCTTCCGGTTGACACCCCAACCATCCCTTGTCTTCTCCAAGCGAATCTTCCCGAGGAAAAAGGGATTGGCTACATGGTACAGCCCACCGATGACGAACAGCGGTGCCAAGTTCTCCTGCCGCCCTTTGATTTCACGGTTGAGGACTTTCAAGATAGACAGCAGTTGGCACACCCGTTCCGCTTTTTCCTCTGCAGGCAATCGGATTTCGCCGTCCATCCCCACACGTTCCAAATCAACTGTACAAGTATACGTATAAAAACTCAGATGTTGTTCAATATTGGCCAGGTTTGGATTCTCTCCAATCCGCGCAGCCAGTCCCATGTTGTTCAAAAAGTCCATGTCGCCCCGGTAGGGTTCCAGACTGACAGCATGGCTAAGCCGGACAACGGCCGGACGTTTTTCTGATTGTTGAGCTGTTTTCAAGTAGCCGAACAGATCCATCTCCACCGATTCCTGAATCGTCACATCTTTGCGAAACTGGACCACACCACTCGACTTGTCCACCGTATCCAGATTCCAACCATACAGTTGATTGCCAATCCGGATGATGTCGTAACGCAGGCTCTGGCGCGAGGCGAACGTATACACCTCCCCATTGGCGCGGTGAAACTTTTTCAACTCCGAGATATTGGCCATACCTTCCCCGTAATTCAGCGCATTGGCTTGAAAAATCACAGTCATCGACAATGCTTTACTCATGTGTGATCTCCTCCTCCACAGCAACTTCTCCTTCTTTTCCAAAATCGGTTGACAAAAGACCAGCCACAAACGCGTTCCCCACAGTTGCAAAATCCACGTCTTTTTCGTGCAAGGCATTCAAGAATACCGGGTTGATCGGCTTGTCCACCGACATATGCAGGCGAAAGAGCGAATCCATAAACGCTTTTTGATTGCCTGATTTTACCGCATTCAGCAATCGATAGGCCAAACCGGTGATTTTCTTGCTCGCGGAAGCCGCATAAGGCTCCCCTTCTCCGCGTGTCCGCTCTGCCTGTTCATAAACCTGGCGGATCTCCCTTCCGCTGCGGTATAAAGAATAGACCAGCTTGTCCTGCTGCTTCATATCCTTCACCCCTTCTCCAGATTGTCGTTTATACTGCATGATGCGATGCCGTTCCCTAGTTGCGACATAAATGTTGGTAGCGCTTCGGCTGCCTTCCGCGACTTGCCTTTTGATTTGCTGAAAAATCACATGTTTGGGATCCAATCCATAGAGAACAGCGCGAACAAACTGTTCCCGGAAGTCAAAGGGCCAAATGTCATCCAGTTTCTTACCGTGTTCATGAAAATAGCGAGCCAGATACTTCGGCAAATGGTAATAATCCATCAATGTCTTCTTGCTTTGGTAATCCGACGAAAATTCGATGAAAAACAGATGGTTCACCACAAACTGGCTTTCTTTCCGTACATCCTCAATCAGGGTACTGATGATTTTGTCAAAAGGATCCTGGCGATCCTTGTGATTTTTGAACGCATTGTTCCGCCTCAGGATATCTTCGAAGGTGCTGTCAGTCTGCACAAAACCGACATATGTGCGATACTCTCCCTGTTCCAGGCTGCCGTCACGACGTGTATAGACAGCCCCACCCGCCGGCGCGCAGAAGAGGACCAGCTTGGCCAATGATGAAATCGGCACCGGCTGTCCGATATCCAAGTTCCAGTGAAAATTGTACGCCTTGTTCCGGGATACGCCCAACGGTGAAAAGGTCATTTCTTCGAAATTGTTAAAAGCGATCTGGCCAGGGATCAGGGAGCACTTTGGCATATCTTCTTGCAGGTAAGACCGCATCTTCTCAAGGGACAACTTTTTCATCTTTCGCTTGAGACTACGAAACGGCCCATAATCGGCATGTTCATTCAGATAAGACAACAACTCGTCAGGAGATTGGGCATGCTGCAAACACTCCGACAGGCCCGTCTCCAATAGAACAGGCCGAATATAATCTTTGTGAAATTCTTCAATATGTCCCTGAAGATCCAAAGCGTTTTTTGAAACATTGAGAAAAGATACTTGACCAAAAAAAGAATTCATCACTGCCGCTTTAAAGTAATTTAGGGTTAATTTTTGGTCGACCGGTTCCCGCTCCAACACGCGAAGAAATTCCTCAGTGCATTGCCTTAGTTCCTCCAAATGTTCCAGCTTCTTGACCGACTTGAGACGTTCCTGAACCTTTTCCAATCGCTGGGCTACCTCGCCTGGAAAATACTTGACAATCTTTTTTGTATTGTCGTTGATCAGCTTTTTGACTGCGGAAAGGGCATTGCTAAAGTACTCTTCCCTGCCTGCCCATTTCAATTGTTCTGTCAGGCGTTCCTTCTCTCGCTCTGCAATGCTGTATTCATCCAACATGTAATGAAAGAATGCTTTCGGCAGGTACACCAGCGCATCGGTGTCGATCTCCACACCGGTCCGGTGCTTTCTAACGAGCGTGCTGGCATCTTCAGGGATATGCCCCTCCTTCAAGCCAAATTCAACAATCCGGCACAAGCCGATTAGACCCATGGTTAACATCCAGTCTCCCATGTCCACCCGGATCTTCACACTCTCACCTCCCTGCTCCAAACGCTTAATCAACCTGCAACAGGCCAAACCCCTGATTTCTTCTTTTTGACAAACCCAATTGATAAAGTAATTGCAAATCTTCTGGATGCCCTGTCATGAGCAACCTGCCCTGGTAGGCAGTGAAAAAAAGATATTGGGATTGACCAAATCTGTCTTCAAACTCGTGATTGCGCTCCTTGATCACCACTTTCTTCATCTGAAGCGGTTTCACGCGCAGCGGGGATTCCAAACCGTATCCCCGGTATGCTCGCAGAATCAGATCGGCCAAATATTGCAGATGCAGTTCGTACTCAGGAGAATAAGGCGCAATCGGTTTGCCATTCTCATCTTCTACCAACAAGGGTGACTGTGTCCGAAAGACGACCGACGGTTCACGAATCGTCACTTCAGGCAACAGACGAATCGCCTTTCGGTTGAATACATATTGCTTATAATCAAAGCGCTTCATTTTTTGCAAACCATTATAAAGATGAAGCAAAAATTCGTGATCGGGAGAACTGATTGTCAAATGGCATTCGTCCAGGTGTATCTGATCATTTTCAATTCTGAAGTTCTTTAAAAAAGGAGCAAATACAAACGGCTTTGTCTGCTGTCTCCCTTCGTAAAGTCGCATGTAATAATCCTCATCTGAAATGCGTAAGGACTCCTTAATCAAGGATACCAAACCCATGCGATAGGCAATCGGAAGCTCTGAAATCTGAAAGGAACAGAACAAACGCACCGATGTCACCTCCTTTTTTCTACATTCCATTGTTATTTATCGGTTTATTAATTGTTGTTTCCGCTAATGATATTACCACAATTGCCAAAAAAGATCAATCATTTTTTGACAACGAAGCGGAATTCTTTGTAATTTTGTCGAAATAAAAAAGTCACAGAGTGAGAAGACGAATGTGATTTCTTCCCAATCTGCGACAGTACAAATGCAAGAAAAACAAATGATTAATAGCCCGCAGCGTTCAGATAATCCGACACTTTTTGTTTAAAAACCAATAAACAACAACTTTATATCCCTCATCGTTCAAATAAAAAGGTTGTCATCTTTACCTGTCTCGTGACTACTCATTACGGATTATACCTTTTTTCGCACCTCAGCAAACCTTTCGCACAAAATAAAATTACGTAATAACAGAAGAAAAACAGGGTGTACGGAAGCAAACATGTCGCCTCCTAACCCTGTTTCCGTTTCATCCTCACGCCCGCGCTTTCTTTTCCACGTTGAAATACTGCGCTTCGGGGTGGGCGAAGACCATCGCCGAGACCGATGCCTCCGGCTCCATCATGTAGCCTTCCGTCAGGCGGACGCCAATCGCTTCCGGCTGAAGCAGGCCGAACAGCTTCGCCTGATCTTCCAGGTCGGGACAGGCCGGATAGCCGAAGGAGACACGGATGCCCCGGTACTTGGCGGCAAACCGCTCCTGCATCGTCATCTCCGGCGGGTCGGGTATGCCCCAGTTATCCCGCAGGATTTGGTGCAGCCGCTCGGCAAAGGCCTCCGCCAGCTCCAGCGCCAGCGCCTGCAGCGCGTAGGAACGCAAGTATTCTCCCTCTTCCTTCCAGCGCTGCGCCCGCTCCTGGATGCCTTCCCCGGCGGTGACCACCATCAATGCCAGGTTGTCCATCTCGCCGCTGTCCACAGGCTTCAGGAAATCGGCGAGGCACAGATAAGGTTCCACCTCCTGCCGGGGGAAGCTGAACCGTTCGATGATCCGGCTGGTGTCCTCGGGATCGTAGATCAGAATGTCGTTCCCGTCGGCTTGCGCCGGAAAGTATCGGTACATCCCGTGGGCACGCAGGAAGCCCTCCCGTTTTCCTTCGGCAATCAGTTCCTCCACCAGCGCTTTCAACTCCAGGGCGCGGCTGTCCCCTTCGGCCAGCAGCCGCTCCACCGGACCCCGGAGCCCCAAATGTTTCCCAAGAAGCATCCGCCAGTTCAGATAGGGCACCAAATAATCAATCGGGTAATTGCGCAAAACATGCCGCTCGTAATCGGGAACCGGCAGGACCTTGTGATCGCGGGATATGGCAGACTGCCTCTGTCTGTCCTGTTGCCCGCCCTTTCCAGTTCGCTCTTCTGTCTCCCGGGCCTGACGCAGCTTGGCCTCCTGAAGTGCCGCCACCAGACGCTGGCGTTTTTCCGGGTCGCTCAGCTGGTTGGCCAGCTCCAACCCTTCCATCGCGTCCTTGGCGTACAGGACCAGGCCGTCATACTGGGGTGCGATCCGCGACTCGGTAAACTTTTTGGTCAGCGCAGCGCCGCCGACAAGAATCGGGACATCGATGCCGGCCGCCTTTAGATCCTGTGCCGTGACCACCATTTGCTGGGCCGATTTGACGAGCAACCCGGATAGGCCGATGGCATCCGGCTTTTCACGGTGGTATGCCTCGATCAACTGCTCCGGCGCCACTTTGATCCCCAGATTGATCACCTGATAACCGTTGTTGCTGAGGATGATCTCCACCAGGTTCTTGCCGATGTCATGCACATCGCCCTTGACCGTGGCCAGGAGAATCTTCCCTTTGACGGCCGTCTCCGCTTTTTCCATGTGCGGTTCCAGATAGGCCACAGCGGCCTTCATGACCTCGGCGCTTTGCAACACCTCGGCCACGATCAGCTGGTTCTCCCCGAACAGGCGGCCCACCTCGTCCATTCCCGCCATCAGCGGCCCGTTGATGATGGCCAGCGGATCGCCGTACTTGGCCAATGCCTCATCCAGGTCGGCATAAAGCCCCTCCTTGCTCCCTTCCACCACGTAACGGGCCAGCCGCTCCTCCAGGCTGAGCGTGGAAACTTCCACCTGTTTGACCACTTTCTTCTGCCGGTAAAATTCGGTAAAGCGTGCCAGCACCTCGTCGCTCGTGCGGAACAGCAATTCCTCCGCCATCCGCCGTTCCTCCTCGGGGATCGCGGCAAACCGCTCCAGCTTTTCCGTGTTGACAATGGCGTAATCCAGCCCCGCCTTGGTGCAATGGTAGAGAAAAACCGCATTGAGCACCTCCCGGCCCGCCGGCGGCAAGCCGAAGGAGACGTTGCTGATCCCGAGAATGGTCTGGCACTCCGGCATCGCCTCCTTGATCAGGCGAATCCCTTCCACCGTCTCCAGCGCCGAACCGAGATAGGCCTCATCCCCCGTGCCCACCGGAAAGACCAATGGGTCGAAAATGATGTCCCGCGCCGGGATGCCGTAGCGGTGGACCAACAGATCGTAAGAGCGCCGGGCCACGTCCAGCTTCCGCTGCCGTGTCACGGCCATCCCTTCCTCATCGATCGTCCCCACCACCACCGCCGCCCCGTAGCGGTGGACCAGCGGCGCAATCTCCTCGAACCGCTTCTCCCCGTCCTCCAGGTTGATGGAGTTGATGATGGCTTTCCCCTGGGACATTTTCAGTGCCGCCTCGACGACGCGGGGGTCGGTGGAGTCGATCATCAGCGGCGCCTTCACCTTCTTCACGGCAAACTCCAGAAATTTCACCATGTCGGCCAGCTCATCCCGGTCCGGATCGGCCAGGCAGACGTCAATCACATGGGCCCCCTTCTTCACCTGGGCGCGGGCAATCTCGGAAGCCTCCTCATACTTTCCCTCCGCGATCAGCTGGCGAAATTTCCGCGAGCCGATCACGTTGGTCCGCTCCCCGACCAAAAGCGGCCGGCTGTCCGGTTCGAGAAAGAGCGGCTCAATCCCCGCCACGGCGTGGCCGTGAGGGGCGGCCGGACGGCGCGGCGGAATCCCCTCCAAGGCCTGGGCCAGCGCGCGGATGTGTTCCGGCGTGGTTCCGCAGCAGCCGCCAGCGATGTTCAGCCAGCCCTGTCTGGCAAAAGCGGCCAGTTTTCCTGCCAGCGCCTGCGGCGATTCGTGGTAGTGGCCATCCTCATCGGGCAACCCGGCGTTGGGGTAACAGCTGACCGCGCAGGCGGCCAGTGAAGAGAGCGCGCGCAGGTGATCCCGCATGAATTCCGGCCCGGTGGCGCAGTTGAGGCCGACGGAAATCGGCTTGAGGTGCTCAATGGAAAGGTAGAAGGCCTCGATGTTCTGTCCGGCCAGGGTCGTACCCATCGGTTCGATGGTCCCGGAGATCATCAGCGGCACCCGGCGGCCCGCCTCCTCAAAAGCCTCCTGAATCCCCAAGCCGGCCGCCTTGACGTTCAGCGTATCCTGGGATGTCTCCACAAGCAACAGATCCACGCCGCCCGCCATCAGGCCCAGCGCCTGCTCGCGGTAGGCGGCCACCAGCTCCTCGAAGGTGACCCCGCCGGTGACCGAAAGGGTTTTCGTCGTCGGTCCCATTGCCCCGGCGACAAAACGCGGCTTCTCCGGACGGCTCCAGGCATCGGCCGCCTGACGGGCCAGACGGGCGGCGGCCACGTTGATCTCGTAGGCCCGGTCCTGCAGCCCGTACTCGGCCAGGACGACGCGGGTGGCGCCAAAAGTATTGGTTTCGATGATGTCGGCCCCCGCCTCCAGATACGCCTCATGAATCCGGCGAATCACTTCCGGCGCGGTGAGAACCAGGATCTCATTGCAGCCCTCATAGGCTTCGCCGCCGAAATCCTCCGCACTTAGTCCGGCTTGCTGGATCATCGTCCCCATGGCCCCGTCCAACACCAGAATCCGCTGCGCCAGCGCCTGCCGCAGCCATGTTTCCCGCTCAGGAATCCCACCGGCATCGGCTTTTCTTGCATGTACCTGCGCTCTCTCCATCTCCACTTCTACTCCTTTCTTTCACAGGCTCCGACCGTTAGCCTCCGGCCCTGTCCGGCCTCATCCCTGTGTCCGGCCTCATCCCTGTCCCCATCTCCATTCTCGTCTCTGTCCCATGGATGCCTGCTCGTCCGGCCCGCTGCCAAACGTGACGCGTCAGGGCCGCGGTCATTTCATAACGCAAAAACGGGGTCATCAGGTAAATGCCGTTGAAATATCGCATCGCCACTTCCAGCAATTCCATCGCGATCTCCACACCTTGCCGGCGGGCCGCCTCTCCCTCGAAGCGGGACATGCGTTCCAGCACCTGCTCCGGCAACTGGATGCCGGGGACCTCGTTGTGCAGAAAAAGGGCGTTCCGGTAGCTCACCAGCGGCATGATCCCGACAAAGATCGGCACGGAAAGGTCCCGCGTCCGTTCATGCAACTGCTCGAACAGCGCCGGATCGTAAATCGGCTGGGTCATGATAAAATCGGCGCCGCAAGCCACCTTCCTCTCCAGCCGTTCCATCGCCTTGTCCAGGTTGCGGACGTTGGGGTTGAAAGCCGCCGCCACGGTAAAGCGGGCCCGATAGTTCAGCGGCTTGCCGGAAAAAGACAACCCCTCGTTCAACTGTTTGATCATCCGGATCAGGTCAAACGAGTTGACATCGTACACCGAAGCGGCCCCCGGAAGATCCCCGTGCCGCGTCGGATCCCCCGTCACCGCCAGCACATGATCAATGCCCAGCGCGTGCAGGCCCATCAGGTGGGACTGCTGCCCGATCAAGTTGCGATCCCGGCAGGCGATGTGCAACAACGGAAGAATCCCCAGCCGTTCCTTGACAATCGCCCCCAGCGCCATATTGCTCATCCGGGTCATCGCAAGCGAGTTGTCGGCCATCGTCAGCGCGTCGATCCCCGCCTCTTTCAGTGCGGCCGCCCCCTCCATGAAGCGTCCGATGTCCAAATCCCGCGGCGGGTCCAGCTCCACGATCACCGTATGCCGTTGCCGGGCCAGTTCGGGCAAAGTAAGGGACGGCCGTCCCCGCTGATGGGAAAAAACGCCAGTGCCTCGCCACCTGTCCTCAGCGGCGCGATGGGCGCCACCCTGATTGTCCCCCGCACCGACCACCCGGACAGAGCGCCTCGCTTCTTGACGGTCCGGCCAGCCGGCGGACGCTTGGGACGATGGGGTGTTGCCCTCTTCTCCTCTCTCCCTTGGCGCCCGATCCGCTTCGCTCACCTGGCCATCACGGCGCAGCGGCTGCGGGGCGCGCTCGGCCAGCACCCGGGAGATGGCGGCAATATGCTCCGGCGTGGTTCCGCAGCAACCGCCGATGACGCAAGCCCCCAGGCGCCACAAATCCAGCGCCCGCTCGGCAAAATAGGCGGCCGAAGAGGGATAAATGAACCGGCCGTCCTGGTATCCTGGCAGCCCGGCATTCGGGTAGACGGACAGATGCAGATCCCGCGGGAAAGCCACCTGCTCCAACAGGCGGATCATCGTGTACGGGCCGCTGTAACAATTCAGGCCCACCACATCGGCCCCCTCATCCAGCAGCGCGGCCAGCGCCTCCGGAATGGTCAGTCCCTCCCCGGTCCGGCCGCTCTCCTTCACCGACAGCTGGGCGAAGATCGGAATCGTCTCATCCAGCTGCCGGGCCACCTTCACCGCGAGGCGAAGCTCCGCCCCCTCGACAAACGTCTCCAGAATCAGCCCGTCCACACCCGCGTCCAGCAGCGCGGCCAGCTGTTCCCTGTAGACCGCCGCCAGCCCATGTTCCGACAGCCCGCTATGCCTGCCGCCGCGGATGCCGCCCACCGCACCCAATATAAAAACGGGACGGCTGCTTTTCTCTTCCCGGCACCCGGCCCGAACCTGTTCCACCGCACGCCGGGCCCGCTCCACCGCAGCCCGGTTTACTTCATCCACCTGCCCGTCCAGCCCGTATCTGGCCAGCCGCTCCCGGTTGGCGGCAAACGTATTGGTCTCCAGCAAATGCGCGCCTGCCAAAAGGTAATCCCGGTGCACCCGCTCCACCAGATCCGGGCGGCTGATGTTCAGCTCTTCCAGACAGGAACCCACCGGCACCCCCAGCTGGTACAAGTAGGTTCCCATCGCACCGTCTCCCACCAGCAGACGCTCCCCCAGCAAACGACGCAGCTCCAACCTCATCCCCCTCCCGAATCTTCACCAGCGGACCGCTGCATGACCGGCCGCCTGAACCGCGTTTATGCGCGGACCTCTTCATAAAACCGGATCACCTCATCCACCAGCGGGGCCAGGTGCGGCTTCAGACGCTGTGCCTTCTTGCGCGCCTCCTCCGGGTCGTCCCCCGTCTCCAGCAAAAAAGCATACGTGCTGAGCAATTCCAAGAAGGGAGCGCTTTGTCCCTGCAGCCTCTCCAGCAACTCCTGCGGAATCGCAAACGGGTGTTCCCCGCCAAATTGCCCCTCCCATTTCCGGATAAATGCCTGCCCCTTTTCTGTAATGCGGTACACATAGCTTCCTTTCTCCTGCTCCTCCTGCAGCAGCTCCCTGTCCACCAGATCCCTGACGGCAGCCTGCAGATCGGCCGAATAGGGGCCGTAAAAATGATAACTGAAGCGGGACATCAGATCGGTGCCCCAATGTTGTAACAAAAAGGCTGTCTTCTGCAATTTCTTCCTCCCATGAACCACGCCCAGCGCCGCAACCAGCGACAACACGCGATATGTCTTCTCAAACATCGAAACGCCTCCGTTTCCCAACAACCCATATCCGGTCGCCCAGTCTTCCCATCTGATCGATGTCATCCAGTCCGACGATCTCAACCGTGCCATCCATTGCCCTGTGATCTCTAGGCCCTATGACCTGGCCGCCATCGCCTGGAGAATCCGCTCCCGCACCTCTTCCGGCACATAAAGCCGCTTCAGCGCCGTCCGCTGATTGCGAATCGCCCGGATCAGGGGAGAGGTCCGGGACAGTTCATGCGCCCGCCCCTGTTCGTCAAAGAGATAGATGTTTTCGGAAGCCTCCTCTTCACCTGGCTCCTCTTGGCCGCCCGTCTCCCCGGATGCCCCTTCCTCCAGCAGGTAGGAATCGGTGTAGGGGCTGCTGCTGTCCTCATCCTCCAGAAACAGGTATTTCAAGGGCCAGTCCGCCCCTTCGGCAACCTCTCCCATGACGTCCATGAGCACCAGCGGATCCACCTGTTCCAGATCAATCGCCTTGTACAGACGGCGTTTGAGCAGATTGGTGCATAACGTGGAGAGAATCGGATCGGAGGAATCGCTCCATTGATACACCGTGTGCCAAATCGTATGGTCGGTCAACCGCAAATAATTGGCCAGTCCCTCCTCGCCCTCCCGATGGTAGAGGAGGCGATGCAGCTCCTCCGGCATCCTGAAGGCCGGATCCTCCTGCTGCAGCTCGATCGCCCGCTCAAAAATCTTGTCCATCATCAGGTCGGCGCTCCGTGTCGTTTTATGCAAGTAAACGTGCAGGTACATGTAATACCGGGCCATCACAAAATCTTCCGCCACGCTGATGCCTTTTTTGAGATCCAATCCCACTTCCGGCTGGTCGTTGACCACTCCGATGCGGAGGGTGTGAATCAGCCATTCCAGGTCAAACATCCCGTACTTGGCCCCGGTCATCAGGGAATCGCGCAGCAGATAATCGGTGCGATCCACATCCAGCTGGCTGGACAGCAGCTTGACCACCAGCCGCGAAGGATGGGTGCGCCGGATCACCTCGGCCACCTCCTGCGCCAGGCCGCGCCGGTGTCCCTCCAGCACCTGGCGGACCTCCGTATTCCCCAGCAAAATCCGGATGGTCCACTGCTCATGGCGCTCCTTGGTCAGGCGCTCCAGCGCGTGCGAAAACGGGCCATGCCCGATGTCGTGGATCAGGGCGGCCGCTTCCGCCACCTCCTGATGCTCGCGCAACTCCGCGATCCATTGCGGGCTGGTTCGTTCTCCATCCATCAAATGATGGAGAAACCGCTTCATCAGGTGAGCCACCCCAAGGGAGTGGGTAAACCGTGAATGTTCGGCTCCCGGATAGGTGAACATGCTCAGCCCCAGCTGCCGGATATGGCGGAGCCGCTGAAACTCCCTCGTGTGGATCAGATCCAGAAGCAGGCGATCCGCCTTCTTTTCAAACGAGATGAAATTGTGCACGGGATCCCGGAATTTGGCCAACGCCCATCACCCCCGGCCGATTCGGAAAACCGATGTTTAGAAACAAATCCCAAGTTTTCCAATCCGAATTTCTTTCACGGTCACTTAGTCCCATCATAACATGGTTTTTTTCAGGCGAAAAGGCAGTCAGCACAAAGCACGCCAAACCGGTTCTAGGATGCCGTGCGGATTTGCCGCATCAATGCATGGCAGGCAGAAAGCGGCAGCCAGGCGCGAACCGAGCGGAACCCCCAACGGTCTGTGCGAAGCGGCACCATCCGGGCCAGATCCCGGATCTGGATAAAAAACACTTCCGCATCGGCTTCCGGTGCAAAAGGGTGCGCCTCGACGATCAAACCATGGCCCCGCCCCCAGGGACGCAGCATCATCCACCCCGTCCCCTGGACAAACAATGGATGTTCCTGCCACACCCGCATGACCTCCTTCAGGGAAACCTGCGGATCCACCTCCAACGACAGGGACACCGGCGGGTAACGGTCGTACGGCAGCCGGGCAGCCGCAGGCAGCTGTTGAAGGGTTTTCACGCCCAGCCACTGAAACACCTGCTGGGCACCAACATCCTGAGACACCAGCGCTTCCCACAGCTTCTCGGGCGCAAGCCACTCGGTCTCACCGAACAGGCGCAGCTGACTCCAGACATCGGCCGCATAAGCGCTCTGTTCCAGCCCCTCCCGCAGCCGCCACAACCCGGCCTGGCCGGACAGGCGCAGCCCTGTGCCGGCGCCATGCTCCTGCAGAAACCGCTCCGCCGCTTGTTCATCCCCCTGAAAGGCAAAGACGAATTCCACCGTCATGTCCCGCCCGCCACCTCCTGCTTCCTTTCTAGTATCTTTTCCTCTAGTATCTTTTCCGCTCCGGTATCTTTTCCGCAACCTGTTTCTGATGCTTCATATTTCTCGTGCCCAGCCGTCCATCGTCCGCCCGTTCGCAATGGCCCACGACATGACATCCCTGTCGCCGGCCCTTTTTCATGCCTCAGCCCCGGCCCTTTTTCACGTTCCGTCCCTTTTTCACGCCCCGGCCACAGTCTTCCCGTTCACCCATTCGCTTCAGCCAGCTGCCTCAGTTTGCGGATCAGCCGCTGCGGCAGATCCTCCAGTCGACGCACCTCCAGCGCATGGGGGTAGATTTGTCCGATCGCGGATGGCTCCTCCCCGATCGCCACGCCGATCACCTGAATCCCATCCTTTTCCAGTTCACGCACAGCGGCTCGCGCATCTTCTTGCGCGGCTGTCCCTTTCAATGTCCATCCTTCCACGTCATGAACCGGCTGTCCGTCTGAAAAGGACAGGAGAACCGGCCGGACCCGCTCCGGATCGCCCAGCCAGCCCGCTTGTCTGGCCTGACGGATGTATTCTCCCGCATAGCGCAGGGACAATCCTTCCCGTGTGTTCTCCTTGGGACCCAGCAGCACGAGACGCTGCCGCTGGCTGACAGGGCGGGGACCAAAGTCCAGGTAATGATGGTGGACCACATGGGGTTGTCCGTAAACGGCCAGGTGCCCGATCACCGCAAAGGGAAGCCGGCACGCCCGGCAAACCGCCTCCAGCAACAGACAGGCCCGTTGCGCGTGCCGCCAGCGCTCCGCCTCCTGCATCGACCCGGACTCATCCACCAGGACCAAAATGGCCAGTTCATTGGCGGCCTCATCCTCTAACCGCCTGTAAAACAGGCGTGTGTCCCTGCGCCACAACCGCTGTTCATCCAGCTTGCCGCTGTAAAGTCCCGTCTGCCGCACCGGCTGTCCGCCCATCAGCCAGTGCTGCCACTGACGGGCCATGCTCTGCACAAGCCAGCGGCTCTCCGCCTCCAGCTGGGCAAACCGCGCCGTTTCCTCCTGCCCCAGCACAAAATCCCGGTTGGCGAAAAGCCGAATCCCCTGGTGCACGCCTGTCGCCAGACGCTCCGCCCGATACGCGGCATCCCGGGCCAGGGAGCGGCTTTTTTCCCCCGCTTCCCGCTCCCGCCGCGCTGCGGCTTGCACGGAACCAAGCGCTTTCGCCAATTCTTTCAATACCGGCGCCCACTCACCCGCCGCCGCATCATCTGGCGCCGTCCCGCTTGCGGGAAACGGCGCGGCGTCCTTTTCTGCTCCGCTTTGATGATCTTGTCCGCTTTGATGGCCGGCCACAGCGGCTGGCCCAGCGGGCGCCGCGCCATGATCGGCTCCCGGACTTGCTCCGGTCGCCTTCGCCGCATCGGCCGCCGGTGCGGAACGGTCCGCCAGCGGCGCCATCGCTTTTTCTCCCTCTCCCGTGGCGTCCGCCCGCACCTCCTCCGCGTCCACCATATGGCGCGCCTCTGCGGCAGCATTCCGTCTGCGCCGTCCCAGGCGAAACCACTTCAACCGGGGGACGGATGATTTCTCCCGCCGCGTCCCGCCTTGCAGGTTTGACAGACGGGACTGATCATCCTGCAAGGAAGCCTCGCTGCGTGGTTCCTGGGCCTCCGGCGCCTCCCGGCCAGGCAGTTGAGCCGCCTTCCCCGCCGTTGAAGGATGCCCCACGTCTTCATCCCAACGCCAGCCATCTGCTTCCCTCGTCCCACCTGCCTCCTCTTGTGCCTCTTGTGCATGGCGCCCGCTCTCCGCGTTTGGCCCCGTGCCGATCCCGTTCCCCCGTTCCGCGCCGCGGCCGCTTTCCCAAACACGGCTGTCTTCCGAGATCATGCGGCCGCTTTCCGTGATGCGGACGCTTCTCAGCCCGCCCGTCCCCTCTTCATAACGAAAGACAGGCTTGACATACTGGAAGGAATGATCCGCCACCGCTCCTTGCCTTTCCATCTCCTCGATCCAGGGCAAATAGAGCCGGTACAGCGCCTCCGCATGACGCAAACGGGCCATGGAATCGGCCGCCTCCCTGCCTTGCGCCAGGATCGGCAGGGCCTCCTCAAACACCGCGGCCAGCCGTTCGTCCCGCCAGTGACCTTTCACCCGGCCCAAGATCGCCTGCATCAGCGTTGCCTGGGACAGCACCTGAAAGGAAGGCGCGCCCCGCCGCTGCATCTCATCGATTCCCGGCATCTGCGAAAAAGCCACATGATTGCTGAAAAACACCGCCCGCCGGAACAAACCCCGGTACGCCTCGCAACCTTCCCGCTCCACCGCCGCGTCTTCGATGATGTTCAACAGCCGGTAAGCCATCTCGCGGCGAAACGGCGTCTCCTCCCGCATCTTGGCGGGCAGCAGCCGGAAAGCGCGAAAATCGGTGTAGGCGATGTGGAAATATTCATGAGCCAGCTGTCCCAGGATGGCCAGCGTTTTCTGCTCCAAGGTGGGCAGGCTGGCGAGCAATGGCGAGAGCGGGTTGATCTGGATCACCCGCCCGTCCGTCTGGATCTGGTCGGAAAACACCACTTGCAGGTCATATTCGCCGCTGACTGTCCGCACCACCCGTTCCAGATACTGGCGGTAAGCTTCCGAGAGCAGGAATTGCCGCTCATGCACGTCCATCACCCGCAAAGCCGAACACGTTTTCCACCAGCACTTGCGCCAATTCCTCCTGGATGTCCCTGTGCTCCATGGCGGCGGCCGGCAAGATGGTGTGCCAGGCGGATAGCACCGGATCGCCGGTAAAGCGGACATCCTGCGCCCAATCGATCAACTCCCGCGTGCCCACTTGTCCGGGAAGCCCTTCCTGCTCCACCCGGCGCTGCATTTTCTCCACCACATCGGCCATCCGGCGGATCATCTCGCGATCGGTCAATCCGCTGGCTTGCACAACGATCTCCACCAGATCCTCGCGGGGCAGCGGCGGCACGTACACCTTGCGTTGAAAGCGGGATTTGAGCGCCTCGTTCAGCCGTTGCGTCCCGACCATCGCCAGATTCATCGTCGCCACCACCACACAGTTGGGATGACGCTGCACCACCTCGCCGTTGGCCAGCGTCAGGCGGTACGGCGTCTCCAGCGCGCTGTGGGCCGCGCCCAAGACGCCCGGCCGGGCAAAGTTCAGCTCCATCAGCTCCACCAGCCCGCCGTTCCGGAATGCCTGGACAAAGGGCGGTTCCTCGAAGCGGAAGCGGCCCTCCACCTCGGTGGGGACAAATTTTCCCAGCAGCACCTCCTCCTCGGCATTCAGGGACAGGTTGACGTAATAGTACGGCAGGTTCAAAAGCTGGGCCAGAACCTGCGCCAGCGTCGATTTTCCGCTGCCAGGCGGCCCGTAGAACAACAGATTGCGCAGCGGCCGCCGGCTGCCGCTGGTCTCCCGGATCATCCGGGCCAGCGCCACGACAAAATCCGGCAACCGCACTTCGTCCGGGCGAAAACGCGGGATCATGGCCCGCGCTTCATCCCCCCAGTGCTCCGTCCCCGGCAAGGCGAAACGACCATCCAGAAGGGCTGATTCATCGTTCGTGTCCGAAACGGATGCAACCGATGGATGATCCGATCCGTGGCCTCTCCCCGATGCCATCCAGGAAAACAGCACCTTTTTCCCCACCAGCTCCTCCGACAGGTCACGCACGTTCCGCGGCAGCGACGCCGGCAATGGTTCCAGCTGGGTGGTATCCTGGATATAGAAAAAGCGGTTTTGCCAGAGAAAGGCATTGACCAAAAAGAGCGCCTCCCGCGAAGCTTCGGTCTCGCCCAGGCGCCCCCGCTCGCGCCATTCCTCCTGCAAAAGCGGCCATATCTCCGAGACATCCGGATTTTTCCCGTCCTCGTAAGCCAGCAGCAGCGCTCCCACATAGATGGACCAGTGCGGTTCCGCCTTTTCTGACACGGGCCCTTGGGAATGAACCGGTCCATTGGAGTGCCCCGGCGGGGGCAGCACGCCCCAGAAGAGCCGCCGCTGGATCGGGTGAAACAACCCGACATACCTCGTCCCGAAATCGGGCCCTGCGCTGTTGTCCAACAGCTTTTCCGCCGGTGCCTCCGCAGACGCAGACGTATTCGCCGGCGAAACGTCTGGCGCCGGCAAAACGTCCGGCATACCCGCCGCAGGACTCTCCCGCGCCTCCCAGAGATACAGGCGATCTCCCCCTTGTTGCACGGTGCCGACCGCCACTTCACCAGCCAACAACCGGCTCAGGGCCAGAGACGGGCCGTAAAGGATACGGCTGCCGCCTGCAAAACTGAGCCGCGTGCGGATGGTGGGATGCACCTCATTTTCCCTCATGGCAATCCCCGGAATCACGCGCTGTTTATCGGAATACTCCCACAATGACCGTTTCATTCGGATCGCCTCGCTGAAGCAAGCATGTGAACAGCTAAAACGGATGCGGACACCGCATATGACATGTCACGATTCGTTCGTTTGCATGTCACGATTATACCAAAGGTTTGACCTGCGCGATCAAAAAGAAGCTTGCCCCTTCCGGAACAAGCCTTTTCTTGCGTCTTGTGATGGGATGCTTTACGGGTCGTCCCCCACCGTTGCTTCATCCGCCCCATCATCGATTCGTATATTCGTTTCAAGCTGCCTATATGGGCCTGCTATTCGTTAACTGTCAGCGTGGCCGTCGGCATCGTGTGCATCCCCCGCGCATCCGTATGGGGAATCACATAATAGGTGCCCGGCTCCTCAAAGGTGTAGGTGATGGCGTAGATCCCTTGACCCCGATTCTCCCCTTCCATCTTCTGATGCTGATCATCCGCCTGGCCCTCCCGCCACAACTCAAACAGCACCTTGTCCGCATCTTCCACCGGTTCCCCGCCCTGCGTCACCTTGGCCATGATCTGGACAGGTGTACCCACCTTCAGCGTCTCAGGGTCCGTCTGCACTTCCACATTCACGGGCACCGTGGGCTCCAGCGACAATTGATGCTCCTCCTGCTGCCCAGGCGAGCAACCGGCAACGAGAACCATGCAGGCCAACACAATGCCAAACGCCACAAACCCTTTATTCAAACTCAAGTCCCTTTTTCGCAAGCCGCGCCCCCCTCTTTTCAGGTATTCCGAGTTTGATACGACATCTTCTTTGATACGACATCCTCAACCTAATGATGCACGGATATGCATCTCCCTATTACGAAAACGTGCTGGGTCACCTTCCCCAGGCATTTCATCATTTCACTTTAAGTATATAAGTGGGCGGATACCCTAACAATGTTCACTATTGCTTTGTCATAAATTTGACATGATGAGTGAGTTACCTGCCAAAAGCGCCACGATGGGTGGGAACGGTATGCCCATACTGCCTGCCAATATACCGGTGAATGATCAGGCCAGGACCACGAAGGACCAATGGAAGTTCTCCTCTTTTCTCGCTCGTCATCTTCGGCACCACCCAAAGCATTCCATTCCAGCCAACTCTCCTTTCTCATTGTTCAATAAACAATATCTATTTCATCCTAATCAAAAGCTTTTACCCAAAGTCTTCCGCAAATCTCCCTTCGTGCATTACTGTGCATGCTAAAAACAGGACATGCTAAACAAAGGATCAGGAAATTCTTAAGGAAATCTTAAATGAGTGAAAAACTGGACTTAAATAAAAAACACCTGGACCGGGGTGCGTCTAGGTTCAAGACCAATCGAGGAAGCTGTAATTTCCTGAAGAAACCGTTCGATTTGTCTGGATGGCGATGGGTTCTTTAAAAATAGGCCCTCCTGTCACAAATGTATGAAACTCGCCGGCTTCTCCCGCCACATCAATGCCCGCTCTTTCAAGGTCAGCCAAAGTATCTTTATTATATTCCCGGCCCAAAAAGTCTGGGTCAACGACATCGTGGTTGACGGCCACGATGACAGCCGTAAAGCCGAGATCGATAAATTCTTCAGCCAGTTCCCGCCGCGGGCGCTGCCATAAGGGCAAACAAGCTGAAAGGGATGCCGCCTGGCACACCTTCTCCTCCCACAATCGGTGCTCCTCCAGGTCGATGTCTCCAAAGACTCCCGCCTGTACACCCAACTTTTTAAAGCGGTGCAATTCTTCCGTAAAAACCTTTTCGTAATCATTCCATGAGGCGGCTCTGGTCACCAAAGGAATGTTCAAGCTTTGTGCCTGTTTTTCCAAGAGTAACACGGGCAAGCCATGGGAACGTGAACGAAGCCCATCCTCATGAAGCATGGTGAAAAGAAAGCGCGCCTTTCCATTGTCGCGCAAGGCATGGTAAAGCGCCAACGCGGAATCTTTCCCGCCGCTCCAGGAACAGAAAAAAGACAAACCGGAAATGGACACGGATGTTTACACCTTCTTTTGGATAGTATTTTTGTCATTTGCAACCGCTGGCAACACTCACAGATAGGATCGGAAACAAAAAAATCGGTTCGAAAACTAAAAGAGCAAGATCAAGTTTCAATCCCTTACAGGTAGGTTACAAACTCAATTCCTGAATCCCGTGGTGACTTTGAATTCCAAGTTTCAATCCCTCATAGGTAAGCTACAAACGGTGGATCCCAAATTTTTCGGCGGCCTGCGCCAGCGTGTTTCAATCCCTCATAGGTAAGCTACAAACCTCATTCTTTCTTCGATTAACCTTTTGATGCTGTTCGTTTCAATCCCTCATAGGTAAGCTACAAACTCATCCCACCGCCCTCAGAAGGGATATGGCATACTCAGTTTCAATCCCTCATAGGTAAGCTACAAACGAAGGGGGTGATAATAATGAGACCGGAAGAAATCGGTTTCAATCCCTCATAGGTAAGCTACAAACGAAGCTGACCGGTTGTTTCGCCAAATTGTCGCAAGGTTTCAATCCCTCATAGGTAAGCTACAAACTTGATAAAGTTAACGATTGAATGTTTATACATTCAACGTTTCAATCCCTCATAGGTAAGCTACAAACTCGCACACACCCGGATCAAGTCCATATTTGTGTGTAAATTCGCCCTCGGTTAGAATACCTCATTCCTTCCCCCGAAGGGGGAGACGCAGGAAGCACGCCCCCTGCTCCCCGTCACTCGCCGTGTGGCATGCCCAGCAAAGGATTGCTGGGCAGTTATAGTGTGTTGAGCAATTGCCTGTCAAGGCCAAATGGAACGCTTCGCGGCTTTGACAGGCTGCGATAGACGTCCGTTAGCCGATACGCGTGACTTTGGCACTCATGTTGGTGACCTGTGATTCGCGCCACTCCAGATATTCACCCATATCCAAATACTTTCTGCCGCTTGCCCATTTCTCATCGATTTCCATGAGCAATGCACCGATCAGACGTATGGCCGATTCACGATTCGGAAAGATCCGAATCACCCGTTCACGGCGGCGGATTTCCTCATTCAGGCGCTCCAGAGCATTGGTGGTACGGAGTCGCTTGCGATACTTTTCCGGCAAAAGCAAGACCGCCGTCGCGTCTTCAAAACCAGCTTCCAGGACTGCCATGGCTTTCGGAGCTTTCGTTTCGTATGCCTCCAGTACCTGATTCAGGAGCAGCCGTGCCGTATCGTGATCAGGTGCATCCAAAATGGCTCGTACCCGGCTATGTACCTCATCCTGCAGCGCTTTCGGCGTGGCATCCAGAATATTGCGCAGGAAGTGTGTCTGGCACCGCTGCCAGGTGACGCCTTGAAAGTTCCTGCGGATGGCTCGAACCAATCCTCCGTGGTCATCCGACACAATCAGATCGACGCCTCGAAGCCCGCGGCTTTTCAGCCAGCCAAAAAATTCACTCCAACTGGCTTCCGACTCGCTGTCGCCAAGCATCAAGCCCAATACCTCGCGATATCCGTCGGTGTTGACACCAATCCCGATAAGAGCGCCTCGGGACCGCACTCGACTTTCTTCCCGCACTTTGAGTACCAGCGCATCAACGATGACAAAGGGAAACGGGTTGTCATGAAGCGGACGGTTGTTCCAGGCCGTCACGACAGGATCGAGACGCTTGCACAATTCCGACACCGTGGATTTCGAAAACTCCGTACCGCATAACTCTTCCGTGATCTGGGCCACTTTTCGAGTCGACACTCCGTTGACCACCATCTCCATCAAAGCCAATACCAGAGCTTGTTCGCTGCGTTGGTAACGGGCAAACAACTCCGTTGAGAACTTTCCGTTACGAATTCGGGGAACACGAAGCGTAATGGTGCCAACACGAGTGGTTAATTGGTGCGGATACGTCCCGTTTCGATATCCTTGGCGTCCTTCCGTCCGTTCGTAGGGCTCTGCCCCCAACTGTTCCGTTGCCTGGGCTTGCAACACTTGGTTCAATACGGATTCCAGCAGCTTGGTTACTCCCGCATCCTGCGAGTTACTAAGAAAAAGTTGATGCAACAGTTGCGAATCTACGGTAATCTGATATTGAGCCATTTCAAATTCCCCTCTCCTTGGAATGTTGTCAGGTCAACTACATTCTAACCGAGGGGAATTGAAAATGGCTCTCTTTTTTTACAGAGAGGATCCAATTTTACACAATTATACGGACTCAACTCACACCCGCGCTCCGGTGACCAATCACACCATGTTTCAATCCCTCATAGGTAAGCTACAAACTGACTGGCGTCGGTTTTGAAGAGGCTGTTCGGACCGGTTTCAATCCCTCATAGGTAAGCTACAAACCTGCGTTGGGTGACGCGCACTTGTTCAGGGATGCGGGTTTCAATCCCTCATAGGTAAGCTACAAACTTTTGAATGACGACAGCTCGTCCAACACCACCATGTGTTTCAATCCCTCATAGGTAAGCTACAAACTCGCAGTGCTCTGGAAGGGGATGCAGGAGCTATATGTTTCAATCCCTCATAGGTAAGCTACAAACTTTTATGTACCTCTACAGAACCATCTCCAGCCGTCACGTTTCAATCCCTCATAGGTAAGCTACAAACGAGGGAGATGAAATTCAGGGTATGGGATAGGAAGTAGTTTCAATCCCTCATAGGTAAGCTACAAACGCACAGGTTCCGGATATGGTTCCGGGCCCGGTTCCGGCGTTTCAATCCCTCATAGGTAAGCTACAAACGCTGCGGAACAGGATTAGGATTAGGTACAGGAAACAGTTTCAATCCCTCATAGGTAAGCTACAAACCGGAGAGGAACAACTAACAGAATCAGGCCCATGTTGTTCGTTTCAATCCCTCATAGGTAAGCTACAAACCACCGTACATTCCGCCTTCAACTTCCGAAAACTCAGTGGTTTCAATCCCTCATAGGTAAGCTACAAACTAAAAGCCACAAGAGATGGTTGATCACGGACATAATCGTTTCAATCCCTCATAGGTAAGCTACAAACCCAATGAACGGTATATCCCTCATGTCGCTCTGACTTGTTTCAATCCCTCATAGGTAAGCTACAAACCAACAGCTTGATGTTAGTCGAAGGGTTGTCTACGACATGTTTCAATCCCTCATAGGTAAGCTACAAACACATGGATGATGTGTTTGAAGAAGTGGTGTATGTAGGTTTCAATCCCTCATAGGTAAGCTACAAACACTGGATATGGTTGCACTTTTGCTAGATATGTTTGTGTTTCAATCCCTCATAGGTAAGCTACAAACATGAATTGAAACATGTTGCACAAAGGTTGCTTAAATACGTGTTTCAATCCCTCATAGGTAAGCTACAAACATGAATTGAAACATGTTGCACAAAGGTTGCTTAAATACGTGTTTCAATCCCTCATAGGTAAGCTACAAACTGTCGCAAAAACCTACAAAGAAATATTCAAGGCGGGTTTCAATCCCTCATAGGTAAGCTACAAACACGCTCCAAATTTTGTTGAGTTGGACTATGAAGATGTTTCAATCCCTCATAGGTAAGCTACAAACAGTCCACGTAATGCATATGCCTTATCAACTGATAAACGTTTCAATCCCTCATAGGTAAGCTACAAACAAAAAACGGGCATATGCCCGTAAAATGTGATATTAGTTTCAATCCCTCATAGGTAAGCTACAAACTCCCACAAGAAACTTAGACATATTTTATAATACCATTATGTTTCAATCCCTCATAGGTAAGCTACAAACGGTACTCGTGACGGTAGGCAAGCTCGTTTCTCTGCCGGTTTCAATCCCTCATAGGTAAGCTACAAACCCGTATATTAACAGCATTGAAAATCTCAGAAATTCTGTTTCAATCCCTCATAGGTAAGCTACAAACTAACAGTAGCTGGAAGGGTCACGGCTTGCGAGGTTCTTGTTTCAATCCCTCATAGGTAAGCTACAAACTGGGACTACCTGCTACCTATCGGCGCGAACGAATCGTTTCAATCCCTCATAGGTAAGCTACAAACTTTTGAATCCTTCAGGGTCAACCATAAGGCCACCCCGTTTCAATCCCTCATAGGTAAGCTACAAACCCCCCCCTGCTTGTCCAAGCGTCTGCCCCAAATATTTCGTTTCAATCCCTCATAGGTAAGCTACAAACCGAGGGTTTTCACAGCTTCGTCGTAGGTATAGGCGCAGTTTCAATCCCTCATAGGTAAGCTACAAACATAAACAGTCAACGTTTCAATCGACATGGAAGCTGAGCGTTTCAATCCCTCATAGGTAAGCTACAAACCGGATCACGGAGTGGTTTGAATATGGTGGTGAACCTTAGTTTCAATCCCTCATAGGTAAGCTACAAACGTTAACCACCACCTGATCACGAATACTATTCATCCACGTTTCAATCCCTCATAGGTAAGCTACAAACCGGATGAACAAGCAGACAAAGGGAATTCCTTGACCGAGGTTTCAATCCCTCATAGGTAAGCTACAAACCGTTCTTTAAATCAACCAAACGGGCATTGATTCCTTGTTTCAATCCCTCATAGGTAAGCTACAAACGAAGACGTTTCAGGCTCTTAGAGAGGCATTGACCAAGCGTTTCAATCCCTCATAGGTAAGCTACAAACTCCATTGTTGCAAACCATTGAGGAAATGGTTGCTCTTGTTTCAATCCCTCATAGGTAAGCTACAAACCAATACATTGCTGACGACTATACTGGTGTTGATCAGGATGTTTCAATCCCTCATAGGTAAGCTACAAACTATGCGGATCAGCAAAGATCCATAGCTGAAGCCAATGCGTTTCAATCCCTCATAGGTAAGCTACAAACCAGCAAGGGCATGCTACGACGGGAGCCCCGACTCTAAGTTTCAATCCCTCATAGGTAAGCTACAAACCAAAATTGCTTGACGACATAACTGGTGTTGATCGGATGTTTCAATCCCTCATAGGTAAGCTACAAACGAAAGAGATGCTTGCTGACAGGTATGTATGCGCGGACGGTTTCAATCCCTCATAGGTAAGCTACAAACTTCAGCTAGGATCACGATGGACTGATTGCTAAGCTTGTTTCAATCCCTCATAGGTAAGCTACAAACGCTTTTATGGTGACGGTAACCGGTGGCCCGGAAGCTTGTTTCAATCCCTCATAGGTAAGCTACAAACGCGACTGCAGTGGAAGGGCTTGGCAGTTGGCTGAGTCGTTTCAATCCCTCATAGGTAAGCTACAAACTGACAGGCAATCTAGGTGTGGAGGTGATGACGTAGACGTTTCAATCCCTCATAGGTAAGCTACAAACTGGCTTTCATTCCAAGGTTTGCCTGTTGGAGGGGTAGTTTCAATCCCTCATAGGTAAGCTACAAACTGCGAAAAAGACAGGAGGCGGCATCATGAAACCGGGTTTCAATCCCTCATAGGTAAGCTACAAACTGGATGGATTGCTCGATACGGCACCCATCCGGTACATGTTTCAATCCCTCATAGGTAAGCTACAAACAGGCCACTATCATGCACGATTGGCGATGGGGTTGCGCGTTTCAATCCCTCATAGGTAAGCTACAAACTTGTGGTACACTTCCACGCGCTTCCTCTTTTCGCCGCGTTTCAATCCCTCATAGGTAAGCTACAAACACGCCACTTGCAGCCAACGGCTTGTTCGACGGGCTAAGTTTCAATCCCTCATAGGTAAGCTACAAACGTGTATGTGACGTTAGGGAAGTGAATGGTTAAGTTGGAGTTTCAATCCCTCATAGGTAAGCTACAAACATGCTTACGTCACGCGTAAGATTGCTAGGGCGATCGCGTTTCAATCCCTCATAGGTAAGCTACAAACAGGCGTCCGATGAGGCGGAAGCCAGCCGCAGGCTTCAGTTTCAATCCCTCATAGGTAAGCTACAAACTGAGAGCGCAAAGCCGCAAAGCCGATGCAGCGCAAAAGTTTCAATCCCTCATAGGTAAGCTACAAACCCGGGACGGTTGCACGTGCCAAGACTGAAAGAAAGGTTTCAATCCCTCATAGGTAAGCTACAAACGCGAGAGTTGGATCTTTTTCCGGAGTGGCCATACCCGTTTCAATCCCTCATAGGTAAGCTACAAACCCATTTCCGACATCCGCATAGCCGAAGAAAAGATGAGGTTTCAATCCCTCATAGGTAAGCTACAAACCATTGATTACGATCGTAAACTACGTGAATTATGCATCGTTTCAATCCCTCATAGGTAAGCTACAAACTTGGAGATCCTACGGTACATATCACATTAAAGGAGAAGCGTTTCAATCCCTCATAGGTAAGCTACAAACGATGTCGGGGAGAAAATCGGCGGGGCGAGGAAGGATTGTTTCAATCCCTCATAGGTAAGCTACAAACACATCGATCTGCAAGATGCCGTCCGCTTCATCCCCTTGTTTCAATCCCTCATAGGTAAGCTACAAACATGCCAAACAACCGTAAGGTGTAACGACTATCCCGGTTTCAATCCCTCATAGGTAAGCTACAAACCGTGATGCGGATGCGCAGGTGGTCAACGGAAGGAAGGAGTTTCAATCCCTCATAGGTAAGCTACAAACAGTGATGCGGATGCGCAGGTGGTCAACGGAAGGAAGGAGTTTCAATCCCTCATAGGTAAGCTACAAACATTGACCGTCGTTTTACAACGGTAAACGAGGTTCCCATGTTTCAATCCCTCATAGGTAAGCTACAAACTCGCATCCGCTTTGCCATAAATTGGGAAGCTTTCGTCAGTTTCAATCCCTCATAGGTAAGCTACAAACGCGGATTGCCCAATCCGTTGTGCTTTTTACCATACCTGTTTCAATCCCTCATAGGTAAGCTACAAACTCTACGATTCGGCCAACGAAGCCCACCGCGAGGAATAGTTTCAATCCCTCATAGGTAAGCTACAAACTTGCCGTGACAACCGCGTTGCGTTCGGGAACATCTGGGTTTCAATCCCTCATAGGTAAGCTACAAACCTCGTGGCCGAGTTGATCGGGACATTCCCCTTCCGAAGTTTCAATCCCTCATAGGTAAGCTACAAACTTCGCAATGTTTCTGTCCTGCTCTCCAGGGCTATTACGTTTCAATCCCTCATAGGTAAGCTACAAACGCCGCCATCCATAGGCCGATGAAGACAAGGTTTCGTGTTTCAATCCCTCATAGGTAAGCTACAAACGACAGGATTAAAATGGCGAAATTTACACTGGAGCACTAGTTTCAATCCCTCATAGGTAAGCTACAAACGTATCTTCTGAAGGAATCCTATCGGAAGGAATGCGCCGTTTCAATCCCTCATAGGTAAGCTACAAACTTGGGGTGTGGGAATTAAAGGATGAAACGCCTTTGGGTTTCAATCCCTCATAGGTAAGCTACAAACTCGGTGCATTTGCGTATATATCCACCACCTTTCCCTGTTTCAATCCCTCATAGGTAAGCTACAAACGAGCCGCTGGAATAGGGGTGTGAGACATGCCAAAGGTGTTTCAATCCCTCATAGGTAAGCTACAAACGGAAATGGCGTTCAGACGCATTGCTGTATGCCAACGGTGTTTCAATCCCTCATAGGTAAGCTACAAACTCACAGAACAGCGCACCCGGACGGTGTATGCATCCAAGTTTCAATCCCTCATAGGTAAGCTACAAACGGTAAACGGCTGGATTTATGGATAGGAAAATGCCAGTTTCAATCCCTCATAGGTAAGCTACAAACCATATATATTTTTATTAGAATCTACCGCTATACCGGTTTCAATCCCTCATAGGTAAGCTACAAACCTGTAGCGTACGATGTCAACTATTTTTATGCGTAGAGGTTTCAATCCCTCATAGGTAAGCTACAAACAAAGTCCAACTTTCGCGGTCGTGTGAAGTATTTGGCCTTGTTTCAATCCCTCATAGGTAAGCTACAAACCGTCACCACGATTTCCAATTGGTCATCTTCTGAAGCCGTGTTTCAATCCCTCATAGGTAAGCTACAAACCCTTATAAGAGACCATCTTATCATCCGTGTCATACTCGTTTCAATCCCTCATAGGTAAGCTACAAACCCATTTCGGTCCCATCATATCAATACTTTTCCTTAAAAGGGATTATAGATGATTTTAATTCGTTTTGGAAGATAACGGACAATCAAAATTCCTTGAAACTCACGTCTTCCATGGATCGAAGACATGTTTAGACTTCCAAATAAATGTGTCGTCGATCTCCCAGGATTTTTGCATGATTGCCGATCGACGACATCAAAAATACTGTTTCATATCTTAAATCATCCAAATACAAATCTCCAAATACAATTCAAATACAAATGTAAATATGCAAGTTGAAAGCCGAACTATGGAAACTCGCCTTTCAATTCCAAATGTCTTGTTGTTTCATCCTAGAACATACAAAGGCTTTTTATCGAGATTCTAATCCGACTCATCCCCCAACTCCTCAAATCCATCCACGGTTTCAACCTCATCCATCGACTTCATATATTTCTCAAATGCCTGCAACCGTTTAAGCGGATAAGGCAGGATCGTGTGCTCCTTGTATGTTAGGCTGACTTGCCGCAATTGATGGGTCAGAATGGCCAGTTGATCCCTTTCCTCTTCCGTGGAACAACCTAATGGAATAATTTCCACTACCCGCTGTTTGACAATCATCGTCCGTGGATTCTCCCACTTATTTTTCTCCTTGGAAATCTGCATCGTGTCGGGTCTGGCACCCACACTATAGTAGATTCCAGGGCTATCCTTGAACAATCCCTGACCTCTCGTCGGCTCCCCTTTCACGTTGGGCACATCGGCGTAAGGAACCTCGTCGGTCGTGTTGATCCGGATCACCCGTAGTCTTTCCTGACCCGCAAACGCGTGTTCAAATGGCAGTTGATCCAGCTGAATGCGGTCATTGGCCAATCTGTGCCATAAGTGGCGGCGAAGGGCGGCGTTGACAAACAAATACACCTGTTGTTCGGTTTGCGCCAGAATCTCTTGAACCTCTTTCGCCACATACCCCTCAATCAAACCTTGATCCAGCGTTTGCTCCTTCATCGCATAGGGATCAAAACTCAGCAATGCGCGGTCAAACGTTTCCCATTTTCTCCGGCCGATTTTCACATAAACCTCGCCATTCCGGACCCAGCTCATGATCGGAATGATACCGCGTTTCCACAGCCTGGCCCCTTCTTCGCTCGTCCACTCTATCTTTGGATATAGATAATCAAAGCCCACGATCATCGCATCATGCTGGAGAAAATGCCACCTCGAATCCAAGAATCCCCGGTCAGAAAACAAATCGTAAAGGGCGTTTTGAACCCGTGCCGTGTTTTCCTGCTCATCATCCCCAAAAGGATGGATAAATTGCGTGATTCGTCCCGTGCGCAACATCCCGATCCTCACAGCATGTTTGGGGTCATTTTTTCGCATCGTTGGCTGCTCATGATTGGGATAATCTTCAATTTCCACCAGCGCCATCATCGGCTTCTCCCTGGCCTGTTCCACAAACCGGCGAATTTCGCCGATTCTTTTTTGGATTCCTTTTTGATTAAACGTTTCCTTCGCTGTTGCCAGCCTGTCGTCCAAGGGGGATACCATAACACCGGGATCCTTATGGACAACGCGCAGTTCCCACTGGATCTCGCCTGTATCCGGATCCGCCACGGGAAAGGAAACAGAGGATGGCAACGTTTCGGAAGGAGAGGTATCGAGGATTTCCCCAGTCTGCTCACAAACGGCCTGAAAAAACGCCATGTCCTTTGACCAAACTTCCAGCGTATAGATCGAATCCCTTTTGGGTGGGACTGGTTTCCGTTCCCGGCGATCCCGAACCTCGATGCTAGGCAAAGGCGGCAATAAGTTCAGTTGCGGAAATCTTTCTTGAAACCGCTCAAAAAGTGTTTTTCGCTCATACAGGCCGGCACCGGGGCGTATCGCCCCATAGTTGATAGTAAAGGCGGCAGGTGAATAGGTGATGAAGGCTCGAATGCCGTTTACCCCTTGAAAATACGCCTTTGGATCGCAATAAATGGCATCTGTCGACAAATGTTGCCGTGAGACCAGGTCGGAACAATATTCTTCAAATTCATCCTCCCACTTGGTTTTGCGTTCCTGTTCCCGGCGATTGTCTCGCACAGCAAACAATTTCGCAAATGAAACTCGATCCTGTTTTATGTAAGGATTGTTGAGGGAGAGATAGATCGAAGACCGCTTTTGCCATCGCAATAAGCAGTACTTCTTTTCAATTACTGGTTGCAACACAAAGCGGCGAATACCAACTCTGACGTTGAGACACTTTTGTTCCGCCCGAAGGCCGCGGGTGACCAACCGCAATCGGAGGACATATGAAAAAGCGCCTCCCTTTCGCTGGATGGGCTCGGACATGCATTCATACCCATTTTCCGCCGCAGCAATCGGATAGAATGAAAGCTCTTGGCCGCCGATATCAAAATAAACCGGCTCGCGGCAAAACGAATGGGCAAACAGCCCCGGCACCACCTTGTACAAGATACTTTCGTCGTAGACATCCCGTTCCAAATCAAAAGTGCTCCAATCCCAATCCGGAAGTTCCTGCAACTGACGAAGCAGACCGGGATCAGTGACACCGTTGCCGGCCTTCACTTTCAACCAGCTTAGAAACATCTGAGTAATCACATCCAAATCCAGCTTCTCCGTCGCAATGATCCAAGGCTTCCCGTCCTTCACCACTTGTGTTGAAAAATGGCTAGAAATAATGCTGGGAAAGACAGCTTCCAGTTTGTCTCCCAACCCGTGCAGCTTAAAGCGGTACTTATACTCCCCCTCTTTAAATTGAGCAAGATAATCCCGCCACGGTTTTGGCATGGACAAAGCATACAGCGGGATTTCAGGAACGGACTTCAAATCCACGGGAAATGAGTACAATTGCATGACTTTAGACATCCGCTATCTCCCTTTCACTGTTAATCAAATGGTCTATCGATTGCATAAATGGGCCGTAGAGTTCCTGCACAATCAGGTCGCCCGCCAATTCCTGCAACATCTGTTTCCAACTAGCCAGCATGCTGTCTTCTACCCCTGTCCCATGTACGCCATGTGGGTGGGCAAATTTGCTGTCCACATACCAGACGCGGGCATTGGTGCCCCCGCGCAACAGGCGGCCGATCATCTGCCACACGAGGATAAAGGTGTACCAAGACAACAGCCGGCGTTCATCTTCGTCCAAGAGAGCCCAAAATTGCGGCTTGCGGACCATATCCTCCAAAAACTGAATACTCTTATGCCGCAAGTGTTTGATCCCATCTTCGTATTGAAGGCGTTTCGAACCGATCGTCCTTAAATATGAAGGCAAGTAACCGTGTAAGGACGGGATGATGTAGGCCATATCCCCTGGGACGTGGTATGGACGCACCAGGAAGAAGACGCTGCCGAACAGAGAACGGCCGGTATCCGGTTGCAAAATGTTGTAACCGCGTCTTACGGCCGTCAGGGGCACCGCCAAAACGTCCGCCTCTTCCTGCGCAAAATCTCGGATAAACCGTTTGGGAATGAAATGCCCCTCTTCCACCCTCTCTCTGGACAACAGACGAAAGCAATCTTTCCAGTCTGGATCGGATTGTAACACTTCACGGACGCCCTCAAGATCCTCGTACGAATTCACTACAAGCAAGATTTTCCGGTTTTCGTCCCGCCAGTATGCCAATTCACTGGCAATTGTCCCCTTCAAATCTCGCACCATTTTCTGAATCGCCAACGTCCGTTCTTCCCGATGCCTTGTGCCAGACACATACAGGTAGCGATTGGCTTCCAAATCGGGAATCAGTCTCAACCGCTGATCAATCCAAGGCTTCTCCCGCTGGGATATCAAGAGCCAATGAACCGGAATGTCGAGGTGAAAATGATGCGACCCGGGCGCGTAACTGGACCCTGACAAAAACACGACCGCTGGCCCTTCCCACTGGTCGGCATCTTCATAAATGCGGTGCCAGTCTTTCAGCAATTCCCTGCCTACCCCGTTATATTCAAGGAGCTTGAAATGCCCTTCCCGGACTCCGTCCGTAGCAAGGTAACGGTATCCCAACAACAGGCCGGTCATGCTGTCCTTGATAAAGGGGTGATAATCCCTCGGCGTCGTGCGAAACATCTGCCCAATCTCTTCTTCCAAATTCAGATACGGGTTGACATACAGATGATTGGTTGTGAGATACCGCAGATGTTCGTCAATGCGGGCCAGATAGAGGAAAAACTCCAGTTTCTGAAACAGTTTGGGTTCGTCTTCATATCGCTTTTCTTCGTTCGCGATCGCTTTTAAACATTGCGCCAATAGGTTTTTTTTCCTCTGCTGATCGATGGGATTCAGCAATTGATCGACAATCGGGGAAAGCACAAGGTGGTTGAGGGGTTCTTTTGCGTAGTCTGACAACATTTTATAACCCGCCTGCTCTTGATAGTTCTCACCCCAAAGATGTTTCGCCACATCGTGTAAAATCCGGTAGACATGAAAGATGCGGTTTTTCAACCACGATGCCAAAGAAGGGGAACGGGACAGCAAATGATACATTTTATTGACGATATTCCGAAGATAATCGAAGTGACTGAGCCAATTTGATACTAGCGTATGTGAATATAACCCCGGATCGCTGGCCACGCGAGGGGCCGTCGACCGCACCAAACGGCCAAACAAGTCATCGCTCTTGCCGATCAAATCGTATTGTCCGATAAAGGCCTGATCAAACGCCATTTGCACCTGATCGGCCTCATCGACAAAAATCACATCGAGGTATTGGTACATCGCTTCATAATAGGTCCTTCGATACGGATCAACCATCGGCGAAAAACGGGACTTTAAGACGCTGGGGGCGGTGGCCACCCACACATCCGCATCGACAAGCTCCAATTCCGGACGAATCACGCCGCATTGCGCGTACAATGGGCAAAGTAATCGCTTCTGTTTTTCCTGTTGAAGTGCCGCGCAAGGATAGTGCTGGTCACCAGCAAAATCTTCCGCCAAGGCGTGAATAACGCATTTTCCGGACAGGTACCGGAGCTCGTCCGCAGCTTCTTCCCGCAACGAGGTGAGATCCTCTGCCTTTTTGCTCACCGAGTATAAAAATTCCGCCAAATGCCCTGTCCGGTTGCTTCTGCCGATGATCGGAACCGCCTTCAGCCCGAGCTTGCGCAATTCGCGAACTTTTTCCAGGACGCCTTCAACCGACCCCTCGATGATGCCCACTTTCACCTGATGTTTTTTGACCAGACGGTAGGTTTCAAGCAAGATAAAAGTGGACTTGCCAACGCCCAAGCCGCCGGCGATGTGCAGGTTTCCGGCATATTGAAATGGCTTGTCCCCTAAAGGTATAAATTGGCTTTGCCGGACAAAATCCCGAAAACGGCTCCCACCCAAGATCTCATCCATCTCCTCGGACATATCTATCCAGTCCGCGGGAAATGAACCGCCAACGCGTTTTTTCGACCGGTAAAGCGGCAGACGCCTAACTCTCCCTTCCACTTTCGGGAGAGAAAAAAGCTCCCCGCGAAATTCCTGCACCTGACCATCGATCGATCTCTGATAAACAAACAGACCCGGCTTGGCAAACGTATTCTCGACGGCATGAAAAGGAATCGGCTTATCCAAAATTTGCCGGTAGACCGTTTCCCGATCCGGAATGAAGTCCGGGGTGTTTTTCTGAAGATATCCCTCCGGTGTAATGGCAAACAGCCGGTACTTCAAATCGATCTCCTGATATTCCTGAATCAGATCGTGCCAAGCCTGGCGGTTTCGGAATGTGGGAAACAGCACCCGCAAACGGGCAATCAGCTCCCGGTGCGTCCCCGGCAAAATCGGCTCATCATAGCCCGGAATCAGCGACCACGCCTCTTGAGCCTTCCCCTCCGAATGAACCTGGTAAAACCCCCATAAGAGAAGCTCGACCGGAAAAATCATCTCCGCCGCATCCCGGTCTCCCGTCAAATCAACAAATCGTTTCCGCAAATCCTCCGTTATTTGCCTCCCGTTTTTCCTCATGATTCCTCCCCCAGACGGATGAAAAATTCTCGTTCCGCCATCACTTGCACTTCTTGGACAGCAGCCTCAAAAGCGGAATCGCTCAGCGGGGATCTCTCCCGGGACTGCCTGAGATATTGCAAAACTCGTTTCGCATAATCGGGATGAAAACGCTCCTGATATTGCGGAACGACATAGATGACATCCTTATCCCAATTTTCCTGCTCCATCTTGGCGAGAAGATAGTCGGCCAGCAACTTCGGGTGGCTGTAATCCTTCACATCGATCTCTTTTCGCATCTGATCTTTTGTGATGCGCAGATCCACGCGGTCCACGTCCGGATACAGTTCCACATCCCATCCCCGTTCTTCGAGCTTCCGCGCCAGTGCCAGCTCGGCAAGCCCCGGGTTTTGGACATATTTTTGAATGCCTTTGGTGAGCCGATAGTACTTCTGATGACCGGAAGTATCCAGCACATTAAAGTGTGTGAAATCGCTGTTGCGCTTGCATACCCAGCGCGTGCATTCCCATTCGCCGTCACGGTTTGTCAACGTCCACCCACAATAAGGGCACAAATAAATTCGGGGATAAGGCAGGTTGATCTCTTCGTAACAATCCCGCACTTTTTCTTGCAATTCCTTGTCAAACGACAAAAGAAATGCTCTCAACTTGATAAATTCAATCACAGGATGTTCAATCAAAAAAGTGCGGATCGCTCGATACGCCTGCTCCAGAGGTGGCGTGGCCTCCCGGCAATAGCTCAATATTTCGCGCATCACTTTCTGTTCCGACTCTTCCACAGAAACGTTTTCCTCCAACCATTCTTCATAAAAGATAGATAACCCCGCATAATCCACGAGCACCGGCTCATCCGCCGGAAAACGCTCGGCCACGTGCGGAAGCGGCCATTCTGCTATGGGACGATGCAGCCATTGAAGCAGCTCGTGCAAATCGGCCGGATAAGGCACGCGATGCTGGACGGCGAACCGAATCAACCGTAAATGCCCTTCATGCAATTCCGCAGGCACCCGCGTTATGTCCGCCTGCCATTTCCTCGCGCCAATGGCCAGAAGCAAGAACATCTTGTCAATTTGCCGGTCTAAACCCATATGCCCTAAGTCCATATTTGTTTCCGTCATCCACTCACCTCAATATGTAAAAGTTAATCTATTGCTGTTATACCAATACTTTCTGACAAAAGTTTGTCACCGAATGAATGTTCTTAGAACAAAAATATCCCTTCTATGATGAGGTGCAGGATTTTGTTTTTTCATGTCGAAAACAATGAGAAGATCATCATCGACGGAGGGAAATCCAAGGTGCGCTCTGTACTCGAAACATGCCAACCTCGGCCAGAGCTTTTAGCTGGAATGTTCAATCCGGAAATTTTTACTGCCTCGCTTAGCCCTATCATCGAGTATTATCGAAGTGGACGTACGGCAGTGGACAGCATTTATACCAATGCAGAGCTATTCTTTCAGGAAGCAACCTATCCAACGCAAGGCCTCCGCCAAATTTTGACTGAAATTTTCAGCAGAATAAACGGCGACATGACAGTACCCGCAATCCACCGTCTCGAAACCGCTTTTGGTGGTGGAAAAACACATACACTTATCGCTTGTACCCACCTGGCATTTCAAGGCACCCAACTTCGGCACGTGGTCAAAGATATACTGGACCCATCCCTTCTTCCGGAACCAAATTCGATTTGTGTCGTGGGTGTAGCCGGAGATGAAATTCCGGTTCACAAACCCCGGGGAGGAGACCTCGTGCCGTATACTTTGTGGGGAGAAATCGCCTTTCAAATCGGTGGAGAATCGTTGTACCGTGAGGTTGAAGAAGATGCCAACTCTTACGCTGCGCCAGGCAAACACTATTTTGATAAAGTACTCAAAGGAAAAAAGGTTCTTATCATGTTGGATGAGCTTGCTCAATATGCGGCACGTCTCGAGGCAGCTCGTTCCAACGGAGCGGATCAACTTGCCGCATTCTTGATGGCCCTTCATGGATATGCGCGGAATCAACCAGGGATCGCCATAGTCCTGACACTGGCCAGTGCGACAGATGCTTTTTCCAAACAGACCAAGCAATTGGCACAACTCATCAGCAAAGTGCGCGGAGAAGAAGTAAGTGAAGACGATGCATTGAGCATCGGAGAACAGGCCGTTCAAGGTGTATCCAGCGTGGTCGCGCGGGATGCTGTTCAGATTACCCCCGTACAAGCGGCGGAAATTTCATCCGTCTTTGCAAAGCGCCTGTTTATATCCGTGGATCGGGAAGCGGCCCAATCCGTCGCTGAAAAATATATGGAAATGTATCGGCGCAACGCGCACTTGTTGCCGGAGGAAGCAGTCAGCGAAAATCTGCGTCAACGCATGATTGCCAATTACCCTTTCCACCCGTCACTGGTGGATTTTTTAAACAAGAAATTGGCTAGCGCCGAAAATTTCCAAGGCACCCGTGGCGTGCTGCGGGTACTTTCGATGGCCGTGCGTAGTTTGTGGCAAAAACAGCAACCTGTACCCATGATCCATACTTGCCACTTGGACATGCGTTCTGATCGGGTGGTCAATGAAATCCTCGGCCGGACAGGCGCTTCAGATTTATTGTACGTGTTAAATGCAGATGTAGGGGGTGTGGATACCGGTACTTTAGAAGGCGGGCACAGCAATGCAGAACTGGCTGATCAACGAAACCCTCATCCGGAGGGCCATCCACTCTACGAATACACATGGAAAACCGTTTTCCTGCACAGCCTGGTAGGACGGGAAGAAGGATTAAACTCGAGAATCTTCGGGATTACTGAATCAGAAGCCTTGTTCAGTGTTTCTTTTCCCGGATTGACACCCCCTCAAGTGCGCATTGCTTTGGAGGAAATCAATGAAAGCGCCTTTTACCTTCGGCATGAACAAGGGAGATATTTTGCAAGCGAAGAGCCGACAATTAACAGTGTGTTAGCCAGAATCCGCAGAACACTGGAGCGCGACCAAGTAAAAGAGTTGATTAAAGGTACCGCCCGCAAAATCATCTCCAATCACTCCGATTTGTTTCATATAGAACATGATGTAACTCTTCCAGAACATCTTCCGGATGGAAAAGGCAGACCAGTCTTGGGCGTGGTCTCACCCACAGCAGAGATCATCGATGTCGAGGCGATGATCACCACGAAAGGGCCAAACCGGCCACGGGAACAGCAAAACCTGATTTTTCTTCTGGTTCCGGACACAGTCGTCGTAAAAGACACATCTGAACAATTGGACATGGACAATCTTCATCGCACCAAGGCAGAGGAAGCGCGTCAACGAATCGAACTTGTCGCCAGGCAAGTGTTAGCCATGCGCACGCTTGCGGAAAAACCTGAAAACTATGGAATCAGCCCGCGCCGCCTGCAGGAATCTGACTTTAAGGAGCGTCGGAGCGAACGTGAACAGGCGTTGCAAACCGCCGTTTCAGCCATTTACACCGGGCTTTACTATCCCTCTACCACTGGATTTATTGTGCGCAAAGACATCAAAACGGCTGGTGGCGAAGGAGGCGCCACTTTTATACAGCTCATCCGGGAATCTTTGGTTCAAGACAAGGAACTGATCACCCACAGCCACACGACACAAGAGGACCTGGTCAATCTGCGCCAGCTGTTTTTCAGCTTGGAAGACACGGTTTCCTTAGAAAATCTGCGGCGCAACTTCTACTGTGTACGAAAATGGCCTGTTCTGGAGTCACCCGCCGTTTTTGAACAAATCATACGAGCAGGGGTCAAAAATGGCGTATGGTGCGTTTATCGCTTATCGGAAGGGGAAAGCACGCCATCCGAGCTATATCATCAGGACCAAGAAATCCCATTAAATGTCGATCTTTCAGCCCCTGGATATATGCTCATTACTGTACAGGGCGTCAACCAACGCGGATGGTTAGAAAGGCAAAAGAATGATCCTCAACAAGTTCAACAAGTGGTTTTGGACATTATTAGTGATAAGGGCACAAGCACCTTGGGCCAAGTCATCACCGAAGTTCAGAGTATATACGGCCAGTTCCCCGACCAAGAAGTAAAAGAGGCCGTGATCGATCTTGTCAAAGAAGGAAAACTGGTGGCTTCCCGATATGATGTCTATACGCCAGAACAACCTGAATTCATCCAAGGATTTGAGGCGTCTTTTTACGTACCTTACGAAAGCGATCTGTTGTTCACTCCTGATCAAGCAAAACAAAAGGGATGGCAGCAAGCATCAGCAGGTGGATTCCATCTAAGCGGAAAAGAAGGTGCGGACAAGCTCCTCCCTCTTCTTCGCCGCATCGGCAGCCTCTATAATAGAGGAGCCCGGACTCAAATCAAAACGATGGAATTCCTCGATCTGCTACTTCCAGGCGGAGGAACACTCACCCTCAGACTGGAAAATGCGACACCGGAATCGATGAAGGCATTAGGTGAACTGTTCGAAATACTGGATGGCATCGTGAGCCGGGGAGATTACACAGCAGCCTTCCTTGATGTGGAGCAACCGGATGAAAATTGCCCATTTATCCAGGAACTCAAAAAAACGTAGATCGGAGCATACAGAACCATGGCCAAAAATACGAAAGAACATGGCTTCCATTTTGAGATGGAGGATCTGGAACGGATCCAGTCGCTTGAAAAAAAAGCGCCCTGGATACTGCGGATCACTGAACATAAGGATAAACCAAGCCCAGTCCTGATAGTGAAGGAACGGTATTATCCGGAAGATAATCACCGACAAACCAATCCATCTGCAACTAATCGCAAAACACGCGACAGGGGTTTGTTATACGGACAACCCCTGCGCCGCTGTTTGCCTGTCATTCGCCAAATCTTATCCAGTGTATGCGACGAAGATGGGACCCCATTAGAATTACATCGTTTTCTTGGCAATGGCCAGATCACATTTCGAGGAAACTTGCCGCTTGACCATGCAACCGGACCCAAACTGTCCCTGATATTTAAACTATCTGAACGCTTATTGGACATGGATCGTGTCGAGCTCATCGCTTGGCGTGTGGCACGCTTCACAGCTGAAGAAGCCAACTATTGGTTGACCAGAAGTACACAATACGGAGCAGCCGGAAGCCGCTGGGCACTTGCTGGCATGCGCATTATGTTGGGAGGACAACCCGGAGACAAATCGATTCAAACGATGCTTGAAAAACTTCGGAAATCATTTTGAGGGGTAATGCAAAGGGGAAACGATCATGACCAGCCACATGCAACGCAAAGATCGACGTCTGATCGAAGCAGGATTTCCGTGCCATCAGGTCGGCGCCGAAACGCAACGGGAACGGGGTGCAAGTTCTGCACTCCCTCCTCTTTACTTTTTACATGTTTGGTGGGCACGGCGCCCGCTGACGCCTAGCCGGGCAGCCATACTTGGTTCTCTTTTGCCTGCATATACTGATCCGGAGTGGTTTCTCCGGCAACTTGGCATCGAAAAAGTGCAGGCCATCGTCAATGGACAACCTTGGACACTAACAGGTCAAATTGTGAATCGCATCGAGACAAATGATGCACATGAAGAATGGATCAGGGTTGATCATACTGTTCTCCAATGGATCAAAAAAGAGCAGGAACGACGGGCAAAAAACAGGGAAATCATTCAAAAGCTTTGTGCGACTGACCCGTCTTTTAAAAACCATCCGGTAATTATACGTTGGGAGCAAGAATCTCAACCATTTCCTGAACCTTTACCTGATATCGGGTCAATCCTGCCTGTTCAACGCATCACTGCCGATCCTGCCCATGTAAATGAGCGGATTGAATTCGCCAAAACCGATCAAGTAAAAAAGATACTTGATTCTGAAATAAAATGGGATCCCGAGGATTTGTACGGTTATGGAAGGGCTTTTATGCATCAACCGTTCTTTAATTCGCCAAATATTAAAGTGTACGACCCTACAGCTGGCGGAGGTTCAATACCATTTGAAGCATTACGTCTTGGTTATAGCGTAATTGCAAATGATTTAAATCCTGTAGCTAATGTCATTCTTTATGCAACACTCGATTATCCCGTGAAGTTTGGAGAAGGACTGATTACCGATATCAAAAAATGGGGAGAACATCTCGTATCACATGTTGGGAAAAATATGGCAGATGTTACACCGTTCTCTCCGCTACCTAAACAAGAACTAAACTACCTGTACAAACATTGCACTAAATGTCCAGAACTAATTCCTCAATTTTCTGGTCCTGAACATGACCAAATTGGATTGCTTTATTGTCGCCAAGTCACTTGCCCACACTGCGGTGGTGAGGCGCCGCTATTGAACACTTGCTGGCTGTCAAAAGAAGGTGACAAATGGGGGGTTCGCATTGTAACGGACGGACGTTCCCAGGGTGGCACGGTACGTTTTGAAACCTACCGCGTCAAAGGGAATCGGGGTCCAAATGGTGAAGACCCAAACTTTGCAACGGTAAATAATGGCGTTGGGATGTGTGTCCATTGCCGCCAGGCAATCCCTGCTGATGAGATCAAAGCTCAAGCACGCGGAGAATCGCCCCATGGCCGTTGGACTGATCGATTGTATTGTGTCGTAGCTGTTCGCTATCAACCCAAGCTGGATAAAAACGGAAACCCCCAGCGATATAAAAGCGGGGAAAGAGCCGGCGAAGTCAAAACGGAAAAAGTTCGCTTTTTCCGCCCGCCTAATGAACGGGATTTGCAAGCACTGGCTGAAGCTGAGAAGCGCTTGCAGGAGAAATGGCCGGAATGGGAACAGATGGGCTTGATCCCTACAGAAAGTATTCCACAAGGGCATAAAACAGCAGAGCCGCTTCGTTTTGGAATGAACCGCTGGTGTGACATGTTTACACCGCGTCAACTTTTGGGCCACCTGATCCTTGTGGAAGAACTAAACCGCATCAAACCCCAGATCCTAAATGAACTGGGCGAAGAACGCGGACGTGCCGTCGTGACGTATTTGCAATTTATGATTGATAAAGGGCTTGACTATAACAGCAAGCAGACAAGGTGGGAATATACTCGTAGCATCGTTAAAGGAACATTTGGCAGACATGATTTTTCGCTGAAATGGACATTTGGCGAAATGATCTTTACCGGCCCCAACTCCGGAGCTGCATGGGCGCTTTCCCAAGTGCTTGACGCTTATTCCGGCATTGCCGAGCTATTAAAGCCGCTGCATGAAAAATTAAACGGTTCGGCTCCGCCTGTTACCATCCTACACGGAACAGCAGCTCATACCGATTTGCCAGAAAAATCGGTAGACCTGATTTGTATGGATCCCCCATACTATAACAACGTGCAGTATGCAGAACTCTCCGATTACTTTTATGTCTGGCAGCGGCGCACTTTACAGGATTTGTATCCTGATGTTTACCGCCGACGACTGACAAACAAAACGGATGAAGCTGTGGCCAATCCGGCACGCGATGGTTCTTCAGCCAATGCGGCGCGAGAATATGAACGAATGATGGGTGAAATTTTCTCCGAATGTCGCCGTGTTCTCAAAGATGATGGCATCATGACAATCATGTTTACTCACAAGACACAGGAAGCTTGGGAAGCATTGACTCGTTCGTTAATAGAAAACGGATGGACGATCACGACCTCCCTACCTGTGGAATCGGAATCATCAGAATCAACACATCAAAAAAACATGGCTGCTGCAGCTAGTTCCATCTTCCTCTCCTGTCGCAAGCGTTTCGAAACCAACGACGTTCCCGCAACCTGGTCCGGATTTGGCGGCACGGGCGTCGCTCAGAAAGTGCGTGAAGCCGTTCGTGAAGGACTAAAAGAGTTTGCACCACTCAAGTTAAATCCGGTCGATGAAATGGTCGCAAGTTACGGCCGTGCATTGCAAGTCCTTTCTGAGAATTGGCCCGTACTGGACGGCGACGAACTGGTAACTCCAATGCGCGCCATGCGAGAAGCCAGCGCTGTAGTTGCAGAATATCAGGTTGCGCGGATTACCAACAACCGCTTGAAGGTAGAGGATCTCAATCCAGAAACGGCAATCGCGCTGACCCTGTACGGCATTTTCGGTCTGTCCGAATTTCCTTATGATGAAGCTTTGAGTCTGTCCCGCTCCCTCAACATCAGCTTGGAAGCAAAACCAGCAGGGTATACCGTCAAAGGACGGATGATTGGTATCAACAACGAAAATCAAGGCCGGCGAGCACGGCATCAACATGCAGAGGAGACAGGTTATCACGCCCCCTTGCTGCGGAAAAATTCCAAACTCCGTTTAGCGAGACCCGAAGAACGCAACAAACGCCGGCTGGAAAACCCACAGACGGAATGGGACATCCTCCACGGGCTGATTATGAGTTATCGTGAGGGAGATGTGCCTGTGGCACGTGCGTATTTGGCACAGCATGCGGAAGGAAAGGAACAAGTGATTCTGGACCTGCTTTCCGTTTGGGCAGCGGAGATGTCTGAGGATACGCTGAGGAAAGAAGCGGAGGCAATGTTATTCGGCTTGAAGTCGTAAAAAGGGTCGTTGGAGGCAGGTGGAAACGAATCATGACGAACCCACATGATCCTAACGAACAGAAAGGGTTACGTTCACACTCTTGGCGTCTGTCTTACAAAACCTCCTCTACCATGATCGATGGCCGTCCGGTCAATATATTGCACGATTTCTACATTCCAGCCCTCAAGCTGGCCGTACGTTATGACCGCGTCGCCGGGTATTTCCGTTCTTCCTCATTGGCTGCCGCTTCCCAAGGTTTTTCCTCTTTTGTCCAACGGAACGGAAAAATGCGCCTCATTGTCGGGGCCGATCTGGCTCCTGAAGATGTCAAGGCGATTCTCGCAGGCGATGCGAAGCAACTTGAAGCACGATTGAACGATGAACTGAAACAATTTGAATCGTGGCCCGAAAGCGTACAGAATGGCGTTTCTCTTCTTTCCTGGATGGTCGCGCACGGTTATTTAGAGGTTCGCGTCGCTTTCCGCTTGCATAAGGAAACCGGCGAACCCTTGCCTTTTGACAGTGTTGAAGATGGTTATGTCCATGAAAAGTGGTTCATTATGTATGACGAATACGGAAACCGGTTATACGGTTCAGGTTCCTTGAACGAATCCAAAAACGCATTGGTGCTCAATGCAGAAAACATTGACATCCATTGCGACTGGAAAGGCGAAACAGAGAAAGAACGGGTTGAACAGGCGGTAGAAGATTTTGAAAACTTATGGGATGGCAAGCTCCCTCATATGCCGGTGCTGACTCTTCCCGAAGCAGTGCGACGCAGAATGCTGCAAATTGCTGAAGGAATCACGATTCCCAAAGAGGTGGATGGCACACCGGTTGCAAACATGCCAGTTGAGGACACCCCCTCCGTACTGGAACGGCTGCAGTTTGCGATCTTGCGGGATGGGCCCAAAATGCCGAACGGAAGGTTTGTCGGCATGGAAACGGCACCGGTAGAACCGTGGCCGCATCAACAGGTTGTCGTGCGCCGCTTGGTCGAAACGTGGCCCTATTCTTACCTCCTGTGCGATGAAGTTGGTCTGGGAAAAACAATCGAGGCAGGTCTGGCCTTCCGTTCGTTATATTTGTCTGGCCTGGCAAAACGCATCTTGATCGCGGCACCTGCCAGCTTGACAAAACAATGGCAACGCCAAATGGCCACCAAAATGCTCATGTCGTTTGGTAGGGCCGTCACAACTCCTGATCTGGCCCACGAATATGAATTTCCTCATGAAGAACAACGGCCAGCCAGTTCGATTTACGAACCAGATCTAGTAATCGTTTCAACAGGCCTGTTACCCCGGAGGGAACGGGTGGAAGAACTGAAAAACGCGCAATCATTTGACGTCGCATTGGTTGATGAAGCGCATGCAGCCCGGCGGCACAATCCGTCCAGAGGAGCAAGCGCACATCCCGAATATGGACAATTGTATACGACACTGCAAAGTGCATTGAGAGAAAAAACACGTTGTCTGTGGTTGGCTACGGCCACCCCGATGCAGATCCATCCCGTGGAAGTATGTGATTTGCTGGCCCTGACCAATCGGGTGGGGGTGTTTCAATTCGATCCCACTCTGATACTCGAGTATTATCAAACATTGGAAAAACTTCTCAATGAACAGGAATTGAGTGAATGGGAATGGACTTTTCTCCGCCGTGCCATTTTAGGCATCCGTGAACAGGATCCGATGCTTTGGCGTTATTTTGAACAGTACGTCATTGACAATCGCAACCGGCACACGATTCGCCGCTGGCTGGAAAATGGATATGTTCCCAGAGGTGTAGAACGGCAATTCTTGTTGCGCATTATCTTCAGCGGAGCCCCGCTATCCCGAGTCATGTTGCGACATACCAGAAAATTGCTTGAAGTGTATCGGGAATACGGCCGATTGCAGCAAAATCTTGCCGAACGTCACATCCTGCCTATGGAACCCATTGCATTCAACGACTTAGAAAAACGCATTTACGCCCAACTGGAAACCTACTGCAAAGGGTTAATGGCACAAATACAAAAACACGGGAACTCCCAACATCGGCAAATGGTGAATTTCTATCTCAGTTTTCTTCGTTTGCGGTTTGCCTCCAGCCTGTATGCTCTCCGGGAGACGTTAAAGCGGCGTTTGGACAAAGTGGAGGCCACTCTGAAGCATCATTTTGATTGGAAAACTAACGAAGATGAAATAAACAGCTTCTCCTTGAACGAAGTGGTATATGAAGGTGACAACGAAGATGATGTTGAAGTGTTTCAAGTGCTGCTGCAAGGACGGAGCATGCCCGATTTAGAATGGGAAAGAAACCAAATCCAAAAGATGCTTCAGCAATTGAACGATCTCACCGGCGATTCATCGAAAATGAAGGTTCTTTTGGAACAACTGGAACGTCGCAAAGACCAGTCGACAGGCCGAATCCGGCAAACGGTGGTTTTTACCCGTTTCTACGACACTCTTTTAGATATTGTCTCGCGTCTTCGCAGGGTTGACCAACACATGCGAATTGGGACTTATTCTGGGAAGGGAGCTGAGTATTTTGATCCAGACCAAAAACAAATGATCCCATGCGATCGCGAAGAAGTGAAAGAACGGTTTTTGCGTGGCGAAATCGATGTTCTCGTCTGCACGGATGCCGCAGCAGAGGGTTTAAACTTACAGACTGCAGATCTGCTGATCAATTATGACCTTGGATGGAATCCCATGAAGATTGAACAAAGAATCGGTCGCATTGACCGTATCGGTCAAAAACATCAGCATATTTATGTCTTGAACCTCTTCTATGCTGGAAGTGCAGAAGAAATTGTATACAGACGTCTATTAGAACGTTTGCAAAAAGCAAACCTCATCGTCGGTACTCAACAAATTTCTCTTCTTCCGGTTAAACCAGATGAGTTTCGTCAACTTGAAGAAGGAACGTTGACCGAGGAAGAACTCTATATCATATCGACCAATCGCCTGAAAGAACAACTCCAACATCATGCACGCATGGAGATACCGGCCCATGAATTGTTTGAGATATATCAACATTTTACTGATAATACACAACATCCATCTGCTCCTGTCACGATGGAAGCCATCTGGGAAACGCTCAGCACATCCCGTTATTTAAAATCCCGTGGTTGTACCAAGAAAACAGTAGCTGGGGAAGAGATCTTAGAAATACGCGGTATCCCTGGTGTGCCTGACGGCACCGTATTGACGGCCTCGCGAAAGTTATACGATGAAGGTTTAACTGATGGAAAACAAAGAGTTCACTTTGCTTCCTACGGAGATCCATATTTCGAGAAAATTCTTGAACATATTCAAAACTACGAACTACCTTCATGTGTTCGGAGAATTACCATCCCCGTTGAAGGAATGAACGGTGTGGATAGAGTGGGTTATGCTGTCGTTTGCCGGGGAACAGATGGAATACGCCAGGTGCGCTTAATCCAGTCATGGGATGACCTGAAACATATTTCTCTGAACGAGGACGAAGAAATTAGCGAACAGGAAATTAAACCATTGTTCGATCAATTGCGCAGTTTGGTTAGAAAAGAACTGGAACCCAATCTTGCCGCAGAGCGGATCGAACGGGAGAACATTCGTATCGCACTTGTACAAGAGTTACTCAACTTTTTGATCATTCGCGACTTACTACAAACCAAAGCTGGAGAAGATGGGGATCAGGCTGTTTTCGGAACAGTGATCAAAGCCGTCGAGTCGACAATTAATGAACGTGAACGCATTCTCATAACCAACATCCCGATACGAATCCTGAGTTCATTCCAACGACATCTGGTATATGATGTGACTATACCAAGTATTGGTGAATATTGCCACATACAGGTACCACAATTTGCAGCAAAAGCTGCCGCCGATGCCGGAAGACGTGTGGCTGAATCACTAAAACGCAATAAAAGTGAACTGACGATCAAAAGGGTTGTGGCACGCTTAAACCGTGAGGCCGAACAAAGAACACGGTTAGTTGTCCAGTAATTATCACCTTGCTCCGCCTGTAAGGGCTGAAATTGGCTACTTGAACAAGGTCTCTTACAGGCTGGATCAAACCATACTCAGGATTCTAACCCATTTGGGAAAAGTTTGTGGCCAGAGAAGGCAGTTTGTTATTTGTAAACATCGCCACGGGAACCAATTTTTACAACGACGATTAAAAGTCGATTGTCTATCACCTCATATATTATCCTGAAATTTCCGACCCTCAAACGAAAAAAATGCCCTTCATACCCCTTCATCTTCTTGGTCTGTGAATGATGATAGGGATCATAACTCAAAGATTCAATCGCTTGAATGATTCTTTTAGCTGTTGTTTTGTCCAATTTACCTAGCGCTCTACTTGCTTGCTTTGTAAATCGAATATTATAATTGGAGTTCACGCTTTAAGTCCTCCAATGACTTGGTCTCCCCGTTATTCAGTTCCTTTCTGGCTTGTTCAATGGCTTCTATATCATCCGGAGTCAACATGTCATCCTCATCATCGAACTGTTTTTCTACAAGCCAGGACAAAAAACTCTTTGCAACCAGTTTATTCTTGTCATTTAGATGTCTCAGTAAATGTTCCAATTCCTCAATAGAGACACTCATGATTCAATACCTCCCTCATCATTTCATTATAACTTATTGCATATTCTAGTTCATGGTGCACAAGTGGTATAAGGAAACATTCCATGTAATGCACCGGATCGGCAATCCAGTATTCGCGTACTCCAAACCGTTCGTTTTGAGCTTTTTTGGAAATTTTTCGTTCTGACTGTAATGGGAGAGAGCACTTCGGAAACGAGATCGGGGGCGCTTCGGTACGCGTTTCTTTAATAATAATTGGTCAGACACTGGTAACCCCCCTTTTTCGCAATGTTTACCATCATTCTAACATCATCTCCCCTCTTTTCGTAAAATAAAACGTCCGTTACTTCATTCGAGTAAACGGACGGTATCTGCAAATGACTGAGTCCAGGATTAACATTGATTATCTCAATCTTCACTTAATCATGTCATGTTCACCCGCTCACGGGATCAACACCAGCTTGCCCGTCGTCTGCCTGCCTTCCAGCATCCGGTGCACCTCCGCAGCCTGTTCCAGCGGAAAAGTGCCGCCGATATGCAGCTTCAACCTGCCTTCCTTCACCAGTTGCAACAGCTCTTGCAAGCTGGGCCGGTACAGATCGGGCCGCTCCACGACCGGGGTGAGGAGAAAGCCGACCACGGACTGGCACTTGTTCATCAGGCGGAAAGGCTCCAATGCGCTCCGTTTCATGCTGGCCGCCCCAAAGACCACCATTCGCCCAAACGTGGCCAGAATCCCTAAGTTTTTATTGAAGATCTCACCGCCCACCATTTCCAGAATCACGTCCACACCTTTGCCTCCTGTAAGCTCCAGCACCTGCCGGTCCCAGTCGGCGGCGGTGTAGTTAATCGTATGATCCGCGCCCAGAGAGCGTGCCAGTGCCAGCTTCTCCTCCGTGCTGGCCGTGGCGATCACAGTGGCGCCAAAATGTTTGGCCAGCTGTACGGACAGCGTGCCTACTCCGCCGGCAGCCGCATGGACCAGCACGGTCTCGCCCGGCTTGACCTGTCCCGAAGTCTTCAAAATGTGATATGCCGTCAACCCCTGCAGCGGCAGGGCGGCCGCCTGAACCTCATCCAATCCTTCCGGAATCGGAATGAGCATCGGCTCATAACCGATCACGTACTCCGCATATCCGGAACACTTGGGTCCCAGGAGGGTCACCACCCGGTCCCCCTCCTTCACCGACTTAACCTCCGGTCCCACCGCCACGATTTCACCGGCCACTTCCGATCCCGGAATAAACGGCAGCGGCGTGTGCTGGACATACATATTCCGCCGGCGCATCACATCGGCGTAATTCACGCCGGCCGCCTTGACCCGGATCAACACCTGACGCGGTCCGGGAACCGGCGTATCCACCTCTTCCAACTGCAGCACATCCGGTTCGCCATACTGATGGCAACGGATTGCTTTCATTCGGCGTCTCCTCCTTTTTGCAAGATGGTCCCCTGTTCATCCATCCCCTGTCTTGGGCACCACAGCCATTGCACCATTCCAAAAAATGGACCATCCACTATCAAATAACGAACCGCTAATGAACAGCCACCAAACGAAAACAGCCATATAAAACCGCCAAACGCAAACCCAGCTCAGCCAATCAACCAATCAGCACTGGTAGCGGCCCGCCTCCACCATCTTTTCGGCGATCAACCGCTTCTGTTCGCGCACTCCCTTGTATGAGACCGCGGAAAGCGCCTGGCGCCATTTCTTGACATCCGTTTCCGCCGTGCCCTCTTCCATCAGGGTGTCCAGGATATAGCGGGCCGCCCGTTCCACTTCCGCCACCGCCTCGTGAGCCACCAGCGAGGCCAGCGACACCTGCAGGGCACCCGTCTCCTCTCCCTGCTTCGCAACCGTCTTGGCCGCGCGCAGGATGCTGCTTTCCGCAGCGTAAATCCAGATGGCCATGTCGGCCAGCCGCATCGCCACCTCCTGTTCTTGCTGCAACCGCTCGCCAATCCGCCGCCAGGCCAGCCCGATGCAACGCAGAAAGGACAGCTTCATCTCATCCAGCCAGTCCGGCATTTCACCCAACGCGTGGGACACATCAGGGGACACCTTGGGAACCAGATCGAGACGGGGATCCTGCGACAGCGCCCGGCCAATCGCCTCTTCCAGCGGCAACTGCCCGGCCTTGGCCATGCGCAAAAGCATCCCCGGGATGATCATCCGGTTGATTTCGTTGGTCCCCTCCCAGATGCGGTTGATCCGGGAGTTCCGGTACATCCGTTCCACCGGATACTCCCGAATGTAGCCGTACCCGCCATGAATCTGAACCGCCTCGTCCACCACCCGATCCAACGACTCCGAACCAAATACTTTGCAAATCGAACACTCCAGCGCATAGGCCTGCGAGCGCCGGACAAATTCGGCCGAAATGTTGCCGCCTGTCCGGCCTATCGGCGCAAACGCCGCTTCCAACAGAGCAGCCGTCCGGTATTGCAGCGACTCCAACGCAAAGATCCGGGCCGCCATGTCAGCCAGCTTCTCCTGAATCGCACCAAAGGCCGCCAGCGGCTGGCCGAATTGCCTGCGCTGAACGGCATACCTTGCCGCCTCGCCAAAGGCCTCTTTCGCCGCACCCAGACAACCGATTCCCACGTTGAACCGGCCGATATTCAAGACATTAAAGGCAATCTGATGCCCTTTGCCCACTTCTCCCAGCAGGTTTTCCACCGGTACCTGGCAATCTTCCAGGATCACCTGCCGCGTCGATGAGCCGTGCATGCCCATTTTCCGCTCCTCGGGCCCAAGGCGCAGGCCGGGAAAGTCCTTCTCGACAATGAAAGCCGTAAAATGCTGCCCGTCCACCTTGGCATAAACAATAAACGTGTCGGAAAAAGCGGCGTTGGTGATAAACTGCTTGGTCCCGTTCAGCACGTAATGGGTACCTGCCGCATTCAGCACAGCGGTGGTCCTGGCCGCAAGCGAGTCCGAACCACCGGTCGGCTCGGTCAGGCAATAGGCGCCGATCAGCTTTCCGGTCGCAAGGCCCGGCAGGTATTTCCGCTTCTGTTCCTCTGTCCCGAAATAGTAGATCGGCAACGTGGCGATCCCCGTGTGATTGACATGGGCAATGCCATAAGCACCGGTGCGTCCCGTCTGTTCATTGATCAGCGCCGAGCTGATCTTGTCCAGCTCGCTGCCGCCGTATTTTTCCGGCAGGTAATGACCGAGCAGGCCCACCTCCCCCGCCTGCCGCATCAAGCGGGCCACTAGCTGATCATCCGCTTCTTCCTCGATGGCCTCCACGTGCGGCATCACCGTTTCTTCCATAAAATCCCGCGCCGTCCGGGCAATCATCTGATGCTCCTCGTCGCAATCCTCCAGTGTGAACACTTCTTCCGGCGAGACCGGACGGAGGAGAAAGGAGCCCCCTGGCGTGAGTTCTCTTTCGTTGTCCTTCCCATGGTGCTGGCTCATTCGTCCCTGCCTCCCAGTTTCACGATCGTCCGGCCACGCACTTCACCCCGCAAAATGGCGGCCAGCGTCTCTTTCAAAGTATCCAGGGTGACCTCCCGGGCGATCTCCGCCATCAAGCCCTGCGGCTTCCAATCGCTGCCCAGCCGTTCCCAAAGCTGCTTCCGCAGTTCCATCGGGCAGTAGACCGAATCAATGCCAAGCAGGTTGACGCCGCGAAGGATGAACGGAAACACGGTTGTCACCAGTTCGGCTCCGCCGGTCAGCCCGCTCAAGGCAATCGCGCCACCGTACCGGGTGGTCCGCAACAGATAGGCGGTCGTCTTCCCGCCCACCGGATCCACCGCGCCCGCCCAGCGTTCCTTTTCCAGGGCCCGCTTGCTCTCCGCTGACACCTCATCGCGGTGCAGGATTTCCTTCGCGCCGAGCTTCCGGAGATAATCATGCTCCGAATCCTTTCCCGTGCTGGCCGCCACGTGATAACCCAGTTGGGCCAGCATCGCCACCGCACTGGAACCCACGCCGCCCGTCGCACCCGTCACCAGCACCGGCCCTTTCTCCGGTGTAACCCCGTGTTCTATCAGCTGGTGGACCGACATCGCAGCGGTAAACCCCGCCGTACCGATGGCCATCGCCTCTTTCAGCGTCAATCCGGCCGGCAGAGGAACCACCCAGTCTCCCGGAACGCGGGCCATTTCGCTGAATCCCCCTTCGTGTGAGACGCCCAGCTCATACCCTGTGACCAGCACCTCATCTCCTTCGCGAAACCGGGGATCCTTGGAATCCACCACGATCCCGGAGAGATCAATGCCCGGGACCATGGGATACCGGGTGAGGATCCGCCCGTTCGGGATGCTGGCCAGCCCATCCTTGTAATTCACACTGGAATAGCAGACGCGAATCGTCACATCCCCTTCCGGCAAATCATCCAGGCTGCGTTCCCGCACTTCCACGGTAAATGCATCCTCCGTCTTCTCCACCACCAGCGCGCGAAATGTCTTCTCCACTCCTCTTCACTCCTTTGATTGATTCGTTTTTCCTTAGAAAACTGTTTTTTAAAAACAAATATTTCGCATTTTTTCCTGTTAACGAAAACACCCATTCCCTAGAAAAAAATTATTCCAATGAATATATACGACAAAACCATGTCTATTTCCTTCAACAATATTTATGACCGACTAAAACCGACTAAGTGACAACCAATAACCAAGCCCAAACCAAGATTTAAATGACTAACGGATGAGCAGAACGTTTTTCATAACAAAAAACCGGACTCCAAAGAGCCCGGTGAACATCCCCACTCCTCCATGCAAAGCCTCTTTTCGGTTGTGCGTCTGTGATATGGCAACGCCGCAACGGGAAAAATATCAATTACTTGGCGATTGACAACCATCCAGCCTCTATCTATTCTTATCCCAATGGCGAAGCAAAAATGGCTGTACAAACAACCAGCGCAGCAATTCTGAGAAAAAAGGATAATCTTGAAGAAAGGATGTTCAGTATGAACGCTGAATCCTTTGTAAAAGTTCGCGTCACCCGTCGCTATCCTGCATCGCCGGAGCAAGTTTTTGACGCTTGGCTGGACCCTGCCATGATCGGCAAATGGATGTTCGGCCCTGCTCTCCGCGAGGAAGAAGTGGTGCGCATTTCCCTCGACCCACGCGTGGGAGGATCGTTCTCTTTCGTTGTCCGTCGGCAAGGTCAAGAAATTGACCACGTCGGAGAATATCTGGAAATCGACCGGCCGCGCCGCCTCGCGTTCACCTGGGGAGTGGCGGACGAAGAAGGAAGTTCCCGCGTGATCATTGACATTGTGCCGCTGGAGAACGGATGTGAGCTGACCTTGACCCACCAATTGCACCCGGACTGGGCGGACTACGCGGACCGCACAGAGGCTGCCTGGACCAAGATGCTCGACGTGCTGGCCCCGACACTCGCGCTTCAGTGAGGCGGAACCTGGCAGGCCCAGAACCGGCAACGCTGTGAAATCCGCACTTGCCACGGATATGCACGTGCAACGGATATTGGAATGGGGCAATCCGGCCATTGCGGCTCGTCCGGGTTGTCCCTGCCACGAGCAAAAATATCAAACCCGGAACCCTAGCGTACAGGGTACCGGGTTTTCGGTATCCGCACCATCCTGTTTTGGCACCGTCTGGTATTGGTGCCGTCTTGTTTTGGCGCCGTCATGCGTTCACCTGGGCGAGCATGATCAGGTTGCCGCAAGTATCGTCAAATATCGCATAGACTCCCTATTCCGTTTTTGTCGGCTCCATCGTAAACACCACACCCAGCTTTTTCATTCTTTCGTACTCCTTGTGAACATCCTCCACAAAAAACGAGGTGAAAGGGATTCCCGCCTCATAGAGAGCTTTTTGGAATGACGCGGCAGCCGGTTTGCCGTCGATTTGGGCAGCCGGGTTGCCGTTGGGCTCGAGAACCAGCTCGATATCGTCCGGACCTTCCGGTGAGACGACGGTGATCCATCTGGCTCCCCCTGCCGGAACATCCTGTTTCTTTACGAAACCCAAGACCTCCGTATAGAACTTGAGGGCTTTGTCCTGGTCGTCTACAAATACGCTGGTCAGTTTGATTTTCATCATCATCCCCCGTTTGGCTGAATTACACGCAACTCAATCATAGCATAACCAAATACGGCATTCACCTGTTCGCGCGAACTTTCAGACGGAAGTGGAAAAGTTCGTGGAAAGTTGTTCAATTGTCGCCCCTGTTGCCGTTTGTTAAAATAGATGTAACTTGTATTTGCAAAAAAGGAGGGATCCCCATGTCCAAATCGCCCCAGCAGACACGCGTCGTCGTCGGCATGTCTGGCGGCGTCGACTCCTCAGTCGCGGCGCTCTTGCTCAAGCAACAGGGCTACGACGTGATCGGCATCTTCATGAAAAACTGGGATGACACCGACGAATTCGGCCATTGCACGGCAGAGGAAGACTTTGAAGATGTCAAGCGCGTCTGCCAACATATCGGGATCCCTTATTACACCGTGAACTTTGAACAGGAATACCGCGATAAGGTGTTTTCCTATTTCCTGGATGAATACCGGAAAGGCCGGACGCCCAATCCGGACGTGATGTGCAACCGCGAGATCAAATTTGGCCAGTTTCTCGACAAGGCGCTCTCACTGGGTGCCGACCTCATCGCCACCGGACACTACGCCCGCCTGGAACAGCGCGGCGGCACCTGGCACCTGCTGCGGTCGGCCGACCGGAACAAGGACCAGACCTATTTCCTCAACCAACTGAACCAGTACCAGCTTTCCAAAACCCTGTTCCCCCTCGGCCACCTGACCAAGCAAGAGGTGCGGCAGATCGCGCGGGAAGCGGGGCTGCCGACCGCCGGGAAAAAAGACAGCACGGGGATCTGTTTTATCGGCGAACGGGATTTCCGCTCGTTCCTCAGCCATTACCTGCCCGCCCAGCCGGGTGACATCCGGACACTGGACGGCGAGCTGAAGGGCCGCCACCAGGGACTGATGTACTACACCCTGGGCCAGCGGCAGGGGCTGGGCATTGGCGGAGGCGGGACCGGCGAGCCCTGGTTCGTCGCCGACAAGGACCTGGAACACAACATCCTCTACGTCGTCCAGGGCAGCGAACATCCAGCCCTTTATTCCTACGGCTTGCTGGCCACCGATGTCAACTGGATCAGCGGTCATCCTCCGGTGAAAGGAACGACGGGCCGCTTTTCCTGCACGGCCAAGTTCCGTTACCGGCAAGCAGATCAGGACGTCACGATTCAAATCTTGCCGGACAGCCGTTGTCTGGTCCGCTTTGAAAAACCGCAGAAAGCGGTCACCCCTGGCCAGGCCGTGGTGTTTTACGACGGCGAGATCTGCCTGGGCGGCGGGATCATCCACCACATCTACAAGGAGGAGGATTACCTGCTTGCGGGGTACACCCGGCCACTTTCAGAGATGCATGACCTGATGCACATCCAGGCAACCACCGTATAATCGTATAAATCGCATGACGTATAAATCGTATAACGTATAAATTTGTATCATCTGAAACAATACGGCATGTCCTTGATCCCCACCGTACGGAACAACATCCGAACACATCATGAAAGGGGGATGCGCATTGAACCCGGAAAAACCAATCATCCCCGCTTCAACCCTTCCTCCGCTGCCCGACTGGCGCGTCTGGTGGCGTCAAATGCGCCCCCATACCCTGACCGCCTCGGTGATCCCGGTGCTCATCGGCACGGCGATGGCGATGAGTCACACCGCGATCCATCTGCCGCTCTTTTTCGCCATGCTGGCGGCTTCCCTTCTGATCCAGGCGGCGACGAACCTGTTCAATGAGTACTACGATTACAAAAGGGGACTGGATACCCCGGAATCGGTGGGGATCGGCGGGGCCATCGTGCGTGACGGGATCTCCCCCAAGACCGTGCTGTGTCTGGCCATCCTCTTCTTTTTCATCGCCATCCTGCTGGGCCTTTACATCTGCGCCAACAGCAGCTGGTGGATTGCCGTCGTCGGCCTGGTGAGCATGGCGGTCGGATACTTTTATACCGGCGGGCCTTACCCGCTGGCCTATACCCCGTTTGGCGAACTGGCCTCGGGATTTTTTATGGGCCCAGTGATCGTGCTCATCTCCTACTACATTCAGGCGGGCACCCTGAGCCGCGATGTCGTTCTGACTTCCATACCGGTAGCCATCCTGGTGGGGGCCATCCTTCTGTCCAACAATATCCGTGACTTGGACAGCGACCGGGAGCGCGGGCGCAAAACGCTGGCCATCCGGCTCGGACGCCCGAAAGCGATCCAGCTTCTCGCCGGAATGTTTGCCGCGGCGTATCTGTGGACCATCGTGTACGCACTGATCATCGCTTCATACTGGTTTTTGCTGGTCCTGCTCAGCCTGCCGAAAGCGGTTCAGGCCATTCGCCGCTTTCGCGGCAAGACCAAGCCGGCGGAAATGATGCCGGCCATGAAATCGACCGCCCAGCTGCACACCCAATACGGCATCTTGCTGATGGCCGGCATTTTACTGGAAGGCTTCATTATAATAAATTGAAGGATGATAAATTGAAGGCATGGAAGGTGACATCCGGCTTTCCGGCGCGGCGGACATCAGGCGGATCTCAGTCTCCGCCTCCCGTAAAACGGATCACTTCCCCACAGAGAAAATCGCTTTCCTCCGAGGCCAGAAATACCGCCAGCCGGGCCGACTCCCACCCCTTGGCCAGACGGCCAAGGGGGATTTTTTGCTGAATCTTGGCCAAAATCTCGGGATTTGCGATCAGCTCATCCGGATAGTATTGCGGATTCTCCACATAATTCTGGGCAATCGCGTTGACCTGGATGTTGTACCGGGCCACCTCCCGTCCCAAGGCCTGCGTGAAGCCGTTCGCCGCAAACCGCGCGGCCGAATAGGTCGCGTATTTGGGCATCCCCCGGACACCGGCCGACGAGGTAAAATTGACGATTTTCCCTCTGCGGGCTTCGATCATAAACGGCAAGACCGCCTTGCACATGAAAAACAGCTCATCCACCAGCCGGTGAAACATGGACCGCCAGAACGCCTCCTCTGTTTCATGGACCAGTGACCCGCCGGGGGGATGGCTGTTGACGTTCACCAGAACGTCAATTCTCCCCTTCTCCCCGCTCACTTTTTCCGCAATCTTTTGCGCCCCGTCCGGACTTCCAATATCGGCCTCCAACAAGGATATCGCGGAGAGATCCACTTCAAACCGTTCCAGCATCTCCCTGACCTTCCCGCCATCCTTTCCATGAACATAGAGAATGGCTCCTTCCCGCTGAAATTCCTTCACCGTGGCGGGACCCATGTAGTCACCCGCGTTGGTGATCAAGCACACTTTTTCCTTCAATCGCATGGCTGTCACCTCATATTAAAATCTCGTTGAAAAATCTCATCTATCATCTCATCTACAGCCACATCCATCTCATCTATAGCCTTCTATGGCCTCATCTGTCCGCATGACAGGCGCCGTTTTAAAAAGAATACGATATTTTCACTCAGATTCCTATCTATCCACTCTTCAAATTTGGTATAATCTGTTGTCGTACAGATTTTTCAAGCACAAAATCCAAAGAGGTGACCTGCGTGAACATACTTCGCTTGACGGATGAAATGAGCGTCATTTTCGGCCATCATCCGCTTTTTGGGAATTTGCCGGCCTGCAACAGCCTCCGGATTGACGGTGAAGTGGCCGTCATCATTGACACGGGCGCCAGTGAAGTGGCGGAATATCAAGGAAAAACGGAGATCGTGATCAACACGCATTTTCATAAGGATCACACGATTCTGAATCACTTGTTCGCGGAACAGGCGCAACTCTGGGTGCCTGCTTATAGCGCCGAAGTCTTCCGGAATCCGGAAAAGGTTTCGGAATACACGGGCATTCATCTTCTTGATCCCGAATCGCAGCAGGAGCTGATCGCAAGCGGGCGGTTCAGCGCCAATCTGCAGGTCCATCACACCATTCAGGACGGAGACGTGCTGGACTTCGGCAAGACCAAACTGCGCGTCATTCACGCTCCCGGCCACGCCTGTGATCACATCATGCTTTATGAGGAAAAAAACGGCATTCTCTTTTCCACGGACGTGGACATGACCCCGTTCGGACCTTGGTATGGAAATCCCCACTCCAGCATCGTCCGCTTTGTTGAAGATATTGAAAAGATCCGTGCCATTCGGCCCGCTGTCCTGATCACAAGCCACATGCCCCAGATTTACCGGGAAGACCTTGACCAGCTATTGGACAACTACACCGGCAAAATTGCCAAACGGGACGAACGCATCCTGAACATCCTGCGCGAGAAGCCTTGCACGCTGGAAGAGGTGATGGAAGGCAGGCCCATCTTCCGCAAGCACGCCCCGCCCGTTGCCCTGAACCGCCTCTTTGACATGTTCATGATCAAACACCACTTGGAGCGGCTGGTGGAGCAGGGACTGGTCCGGGAAGAGGAAGGCATCTACATGCTCGCGGAGCAACCGGTTCATTCCACAAGCCACCGATAGGCTCGCCTCCAGGCCGTGGGGACAGGCTCACTGCCAACCCATCGGACAGGCTCCCTTGCACCGGAGCTTGCGTCTCTACCGCAGCGGACGGTTGGCCGCTTTTTCCTTCTCCAGCAATCTGTGGAGATAATCCAACAGCTCGGCGCGCAGTTCCTCCCGTTGCAGGGCCAGTTCGATCATCGTCTGGATATACCCCAGCTTCTCCCCGACATCGTAACGGGTTCCGACGAACTGGTACGCATACACCGCTTCCACCTTGTTCAACGCGGAAATGGCGTCCGTGAGCTGGATTTCTCCACCGCTGCCCGCCTGCTGCTTCTCCAGCAAGTCAAAAATCCGCGGCGTCAGGATATACCTGCCCATAATGGCCAGGTTAGACGGCGCCTCGTCCCGCTTCGGTTTCTCCACCAGGTGAAGAACCCGGTAAAAAGCTTCATCGATCTTCTGCGCCTCCACGATGCCGTAGCGTTCCACCTCATCCTCGCGCACCGGTTGCACGCCGATCACCGAAGCCCGGTAACGGTTGAACTGCTCGATCATCTGCTTCAGGGCGGGCACCTCCGCCTGAACGATGTCATCTCCCAAAAGCACCGCGAACGGCTCATCGCCGATAAACTTCCGCGCGCACCACACCGCATGGCCCAGCCCCAACGGCTCCTTCTGGCGGATATAGTGAATCTCCACCTGTGAAGGCCGCCTCACTTCCTCCAGCAGGTCCAGCTTCCCCTTCTGCCGCAAGTGATACTCCAGCTCAAAAGAGGTATCGAAGTGATCCTCGATCGCTCTTTTTCCCTTTCCCGTCACGATGATGATATCCTCGATTCCGGAGGCCACCGCCTCCTCCACGATATATTGAATCGTCGGCTTGTCCACAATGGGCAGCATCTCTTTCGGCATCGCCTTGGTCGCCGGCAGAAAGCGCGTCCCCAGACCCGCCGCGGGAATGATCGCTTTTCGTACTTTCACCGCAACGCCCCCTTTCCCATCAGATCGTCATACGGACGGCTTCCTCTATTGTATCAGTTTCCTGACTTTCCTGGCAAAAAAAGAAAAAAACTGCCCCGCAACCGGGGCAGTCCAGATGTGCATGCATGTGTACATGCATGCATGCATTATTTATTTAAATAAACGGCGTTTGCCACCTCAATCGGAGTGGTATGGACCAGTTTCAAGTCCATCTTCCCTGTTGCCGGATCTTTCACGGTTTCGAAGATATAATTCGGGTGCATGAGCTGATGCGTTTCCGGATCGATTTTTAGGCGGCCCAAGTTGGTTTCGAATTCAAAATTGTCTTCCAACGTTTTCTTCAGCGTCTCCACGTCGGTGGACTGGCTCTTTTTGATCGCTTCGAACAACATGAGGGCCGCGTTATATGCCTCGCCTCCGAAATTAGGCGGCTTATATCCGTGTTCCTTCTCAAACCGTTCGACAAAATTTTTGTTCAAGGGAGTGTCAATCGAATAGTGGTAATTGAGCGGTCCCCGCACACCGGCGACCTCGGCTTTCAAAGAAATGTTCATCAGCGGTGTGACAATGACGTCGATACCGTCTTTCATCAGACCGAAACTCTCCACTTGTTTGAGAAAATTCACTTGATCGGTGCCGCCCAGCGCCGCCAGGACAACATCAGGCTTTTTGCTGCGGATGTTGGTAATGACCGTACCGAACTCCGTCGAACCAAGCGGTGTAAATTCTTTGCCGACGATGTTGCCGTTGAGGTTCTTCACGATGTTTTCCAACTGTTCGACCATGTCGTGACCCCATTCATAGTCGGCTCCGACCAAGTAATAGTTCTGATACTTGACCCCGCCTCTTTTAAGGTAGTCTTCAATCGCCGCCTTGTCTTGATCGTCGTTGTGGCAAGCACGGAAAAAGTTTTCATTCACCTCCGGCGCCGTCACCTTGACCGATTTGGTCACATAGCCGAACATCAGCACGCCCCATTGCGGCAACTTCTCTTCCAATGCCAACGCAGCCGCGCTGCTGGTATTGCCAAAGAGAAACTTCACCCCTTGATCCAAGACCATTTTTTCCGCTTTGCGAAGCGCAATGTCCGGTTTTAACTCGTCGTCTTCGTAGACGAGTTCCACCTTTTTGCCCAGCAGTCCGCCTTGTTCATTGATCTCGTTGACCGCGGTTTGAATCGCATCCAGGCTTTCTTTTCCCATATCCGCATACGGCCCGCTCAAGTCGCCAAGAAAACCAACCTTCAGCGTGTCACCGCTGCCTTTATCCGCATCATTCGCCTGCCCGCCCGTGGAAGTCGATCCACCGCATCCAGCCAACAATAACGCCATGACAACGACCAATGAAACGAGCCAACCCCGCCGATGAAAAAACCGCATACCTCATCCCCCTAAAAACATATTTTTTATTTTATTCAAACATTTACGCCCAAATATTTGCTGATCACGTCACCGTCGCCGAACAACGCTTGGCGATCGCCGGAAAACACCACCTGGCCTTTGCTCAACACATAGTAGTAGTCACCCAGCTCTTTCGACAGCTTGAGGCTTTGTTCGACCAAGAGGATCGGCAGCCCTTCTTCATACAGCCGCTTGATCGCTGCGCCCAATTCCTGCACGATAATCGGCGCCAGGCCTTCGCACGGTTCGTCGATAAGCAACAATTCCGGATCGCTCATCAAGCTCCGGGCAATCGCCAGCATTTGTTGTTCGCCGCCGCTCAGCATCGCGCCGCTTCGGTCCTGTTTTTCCTTGAGAACCGGAAATAGTTTGAACACCTCCTCGATCGTCCACCGTTTTTTCTTTTTCGGCGCATAATAGGCCCCCAACAACAAGTTCTCTCTCACCGTCAAGCTTGCAAAAATGCGGCGATCTTCCGGGATGTAGCCGATCGCTTTCTTGAATACTTTGTACGGCTCCCAGTTGGTAATCGCTTCTCCCCGATAATAAATCCCCCCTTTTCTGACATGAACCAAACCCATGATCGCTTTCAGGGTCGTTGACTTGCCCATCCCGTTTCTGCCGATGAGACATACGACTTGTCCAGGTTGAACAACGAGAGAAACCCCGTGCAGGACGTGCGCCTCTCCGTAAAACGCGTGCACGTCGTCAAGCTCAAGGATCTTATTCACTGAACTGATTCACCGCCCATTTCTCCGAGGTATATTTTTTGCACCTGTTCATTCTGTCTGACGCGTTCCGGCGTATCCGTGACGAGGAGCTTGCCGTAGTACATCACGGCAATGCGATCCGAAATCGAAAAGACAATGTCCATATCGTGCTCAATGAACACGATGCTCACACCCCGCTCGTCGACAAGCCGCCGAATCAGCGCGGCAACATAACGGCTCTCTTCGAGAGAAAGACCGGCCGTTGGCTCATCAAGCAACAGCACTTCCGCGCCGCCTGCCAGCGTGAGCGCAAGTTCCACAAGACGCTGTTCGGCATACGCGAGATCGAGGCAGCGGGCGTTTTTCAACGCCTGCAAATTCATGAGATGGATCAATTCTTCCGTTTCCTTTTCGATATCACGATAATCATCGATCGGTCTCCACATCGCGTAGCGCTTCTTATGCAACCCTTGTACAGCAAAGCGGACATTTTCATAAACCGTTTTATGCAGAAAAATGTTGGTGATTTGAAAGGAACGGGCCAATCCTAAATGGCGGCGCGCTTCCGGCGACAGGCGCGTGATGGAACGGTTGCGATAGACGATCTCTCCCCGATTGGGCACCAGTTTGCCGCTCAGCAGGTTGAGAAAGGTGGTTTTCCCCGCGCCATTCGGCCCGATCACGGAACAAATTTCCCCGCGGTTTAAGTGAAAATCGATCCCCTCAATGACGCGTATTTTTCGATAGGCAAACGCCAGATCCGTGACTTTTAAAAGCTGGGACGCGCTTATTTCCTGAACAGCCATCCGAGCACCCCCTTCGGCATAAAGGTAACGACAAGCATGAACAACAGACCGACGATGAGCATCCAGTGCTCGGTGTAGGAACTCACCCAATCTTTAAACCAGACCAATCCCATCGCTCCGACGATCGGGCCGACGAGTGTTCCTGCCCCGCCCAAGAGCGTCATAATCAAGACATCACCCGAGAGTGTCCACGAGACATATTCGGGTGAGATGTACATCTTTAAAAACGCGTAACCGACCCCGGCGAGCGCGCTAAACAGCGAGCTGACCACAAAGGCTTGCAATTTGAGGCGAAAGATGTTGTAACCGAGAAATTTCGCCCGTTCTTCATTTTCCCTGACCGCCACCAGGGCATTTCCGAAAGCGGAATTGACGATGCGGCGCAGCGCATAATAACTTGCCAGAAACAACGCGCTGACGAAGAAAAGGAGCGGCAGCGTATCGCTCATATTGATTTGGAGCCCGCCCAACGAAAACTCGGCAGCTTCCCGCGCGATGCGCTTCCCGTCTGAACCGCCTGTCATATTTCGCCATTTCATGACGAAAATGTAAATCAATTCCACAAAAGCAAGCGTGACCATGGCAAACTGTATGCCGTGCAGGCGGCTGCTCAAATAACCGATGATCAATGCCAGCAACAGGGTCAAGAGCAGCGCTGCAAGCACAGCCAGCAGCAGAGGCCATTCAAAATTCGTGAGCAAAATGGCCAACACGTAAATGTTGAAGCCGAAAAAAAGGGCATGCGACAAATTTAAAAGGCCTGTAAACCCAAGCGTTAAATCCATGCTCATCGCCAAAATGGCAAAGATCATCATTTCGATAAAAAACCGCTGGTAAAAGGGGGTAAATGTGGTCAGCGCCAAAATGAACAACAATGCCCAGCCGGCGTAAACGGCCCAATCGATTCGCCGCTGTCCCGCGTTGATCTGCGTGCGTCTGCCGGCGAGGGGCGGATTCTTTTTTTGCTCGATGTCAACAGGTGCGTTGGACAAGGTGATCCTCCTTTAGCCGTGTACTTCCGCATCAACCGCCTCCCTGCTTGCCGTCATCGGGCTTTTTCAAACAGGGCGCTTAATCCCTTCTGGTTCGTCAAGATCACGATGATCATCAGGATTAATGCAAAAGCGGTCGCCAAATCCGAAAAATAGATGCCGCCGAAAACCTGCACAAATCCGACGAGCAAACCTGACAGGACAGTGCCTGCAAAGCTGGTCATGCCGCCGATCACCATCACGAGGAAGGCCATGACAATAATGCTTACGCCCATATGCGGACTCAGGGCCGTGTACGGAGCCGCGATGACGCCGGCCAACCCGGCGAGAAATGTGCCGAATCCAAACACACCGACGCCAACCAAGTGAATGTTTACACCCAGGGCGGCGGCCATCTCCTGATCTTCCGTCCCCGCGCGGACGATAATGCCAACCGGCATCCGGTGCAGAATGAAATACACGCTCAAGAGAACAAGGGCGCTAAAAACGATAATGAACAACCGGTAAACGGGAAAGGGCGCCCCGAACAAATCGATGCTTCCTGACAACAGCGGCGGCGGGGAAACGCTGATGATATTGGGTCCCCAGATGATCCGCGTCACATTTTCGACAACAAGCGCAAGGCCAAAGGTAAACAAAATGACATAAATGGGCGATACCGGGGCCAAACGCCGCAGGACAAAGTGCTGCAGCGGCATGCTGATCAGCCCCATGACAATGGGGATGACGAGCAAGGCGAGCCAAAACTGCCCTGTGGCCTGATAAAACTGGTAACCTAAGTACGCGGCCAACATGTACATCGCGCCATGGGCAAAATTGATCACGTTTAAAAAGCTGAAGCTGAGCGTCAGCCCTGAAGTGATCAAGGCCAACAGGAAACCAAGCGTGAGCGCATTGAAAAAATGGGAGAGCCAAATGCTAAAATCCATCAGTACACGTCACCACCCTCGAATTTACGTCAAACTTTGACAAAATTTTTAAATGGAAATTTAAGCAACTTTCATGCCAATCCAAGAAAAGGGTTACAAAATCTCTTTCTGCAGTTTTTTGCAAGACATGTCTTCACTTTTTTGCAAAACATGTCTCCGCATATGGATCTCCTGTTATCTATTTGTTAAACGGAATTGTTTTCATGATATACAATATTTGTATATTCATTAAACATCGCATAACAGGATGCGGTTACATGACAGGATGCGGTTTCCCCAGAAATTGAGGTTAAATAAAGATATATGATTTTTCATATCAAAACACTATGTTTTATGGTAATTCGTCCCCTAATTTACCATGTCTGTCCATAAAAAGCAACAAGAATTTTTGCATTTCCGGTCAGCTGCCCGTTTGCACATGCTGTCGGTAAGCTTGCTGCAACCGCTGCGTGAACGGGCCCCTTTTTCCTTCCCCGATCGTCACCCCGTCGATCTCGCACACGGGGACAATCTCTTGGATGGAATTGGTCAGGAACACTTCATCCGCCGCAAACAGCGCCTCGCGGCGAAAATCGCGTTCCTCCGCGGGAATCCCCAGCTCGCCCGCCAGACGCAGCACAAACGCCCTCGTCACGCCGGGCAAAATCCCGGTCGCCAGCGTCGGGGTGAAGAGCCTCCCGCTCCGGATGAGAAAAATATTGCTGACGATCCCCTCGGCGACATAGCCTTCCCGCGTCAGCATCAGCCCTTCCGCCTCTGCCTGTTCCCCGAGTTCCCTTTTCGCCAAAACCTGGTTCAAAAAATTGTGGGACTTGTGACGCGTATGGCCTTCGGGCGTATTGCGGTGAATCGAAACGGTGAGCAGCCGTTTGCCCTTTTCGTACATCGCATCCGGAAACCGCGGAACCTCTTTTGCCATGACCAAAACAGTGGGGCGCGTGTAATCTTCCGCCGACAAGCCCAGCCCCGCCACACCTGCGGTGACGGAAAGGCGAATATAGGCGTCTTGCAAGCCGTTGGCGGCAAGGGTCCGCAATACCGCCTCCCGCAGTTGTTCCCGGTTCATCTGAAGGCGAATCCCCAGTTCCCTGAGGCCTGAGAACAAGCGATCCATGTGCGCGTCGAAGAGAAACAGCCGCCGCTGATACGCGCGGAACGTTTCAAAAACGCCGGCACCATAAAGAAAGCCGTGATCGTAAACCGAAACCACGGCATTCTCCGCTTCCACGATATCGCCGTTCAAATAGACGTAGCCCGCCTGTGCCATGTTCATTCACCCGCCTGTTCTTCTATTTAGGCATCTGCCGATTCGCAACATCACACCCGGCTCAGCCCTTCCGCATGCCTGCTCCGCTCATCTCGAACGCACGCCAAAGCGCCTCGGCCTTCTTCAACGATTCGCGATATTCGGCCTCCGGATCGGAATCGATCACAATCCCGGCCCCCGCCTGGACATGCGCCCATCCGTCCTTGGCCAACAGGGTGCGGATCACAATGTTCAATTCCAGGTCCCCATTGAATCCGATCCAACCGATCGAACCGGTGTAAATCCCGCGCCGCACAGGTTCCAGTTCCTCGATGATCTCCATCGTTCGCACTTTTGGCGCGCCGGTGATCGTCCCACCGGGAAAACAAGCGCGGATCGCGTCATACGCATCTTTGCCTTCGTCCAGTTCCCCGGTGATGCCAGAGACAATGTGCATCACGTGCGAATACGCTTCGATGACCATTAATTCGCTCACCTCTACTGTGCCGTAACGGCAGACCCTGCCCAAGTCGTTCCTTTCCAGATCGACGAGCATGATGTGCTCGGCCCGTTCCTTCTCGTTCGCCAGCAGTTCCTGCGCGAGGCGCGAATCTTCCTCCCGGTTCTGGCCGCGTGGCCGCGTGCCGGCGATCGGGCGCGTCCGGATGCCGGAGCCTTTGACTTTGATCAGCAATTCCGGCGACCCAGAGACAACTTGAAATTCGGGCACCTGCAAATAGGCCATGTACGGCGAGGGATTGATTTGCAAAAGGTTGCGGTAAATCGTCCAGGGCGCGGCCACGAGCGGCCGCGACTGGCGCAGGGAAAGGTTCACCTGAAAAACATCGCCGCCGGCGATGTATTCCTGGACCTTTTCCACCGCCCGGACGAACGCCTCTTTGTCCAAAGACAAGTGGATCGGACCTCCCGGCCCATCCTCGCCATTGAAAAGGCGGGAGGCCGGCGAGACCGCGCCGTCCCCGGCTTCATGGCCAAATCCTGCATGGCCAGATGCTGCGAGCTCCCGTTGCAGCTCTTCCACCCGGGCCGCTACGGCGTCGAAACCTTCCCCTTCTTGCGCAAACCCGTTGCTGATGATGTATGCCGCTGCCTCCGCATGGTCATAGGCGATCACATCCCGGTAAAGCAAAAAATAAAAATCAGGCAAGCGCAGATCGTCTGCCGAAAGTTGCGGCAACCTTTCGAAATAACGAACCAGATCATAAGCGAGATAACCCGCCGCCCCGCCCAGCCAGTCCGGCCCCTCCGGCAACCGCGGCGCCCTCCACCGCTCCATTTCCCGTTTGAATGTTGCCAGTGGATCGGCGGTGGTGATCTTCCGCTCACTGCCGCCAGCGCGGAACCACATCCGGCCGTTTTTCGCCTTCACCACACCGAACAGGCCATGGCCCAGGTAGCTGTACCGTCCGCCGCGGCCGCTTTGCAACAGGGCGAAAAACTCGTTTTTCTGCCGTTTTTCCGCAAGGGCAAACCACTGTTCCGCTTCGATCCCGCATATCTTTTTGACGACCGGGATCAGCGCGAACCCTTCCGCTTTCCATGTGTTGTAATCGTTTCGCGATGTCAGATACAACGCGCTCACGCTCCAGACATTGCTCCAGATATGATCGATGACGCCTATCATCATATCCGCTTCTTTTTTCAACCGTCAACCGAGGGGCATGCGACTTGCCTGCTATTCACTTTTTGACTTCATTCTATTATGCTAAAAATACATAAAAAAATCATATATGCTCAGGCGCAATGATGAAATGATAAGATCCGGTAATGATAATATCAGGCGCCCAAAACCGGGTCCTGCTTCCACATCGTGACGATTGGAAAAATCACTACAAGAAAGGTTGAAAGCGATGAGAAATTATCGTTACTTTATCATGGGGATGATTGTCTTTATGGTCGTGGTCAACTATGTGGACCGCGGCGCGATTGCCTATGCGCAAAAAGACATCATCGCCGCTTTTGGTTTTGATGCCGCGTCATGGGGAGCGGTGCTGGGCTATTTTGGTTACGGCTACATGGTCGGCGCTTTGTTCGGCGGGGCTTTGGCAGACCGCAAAGGGCCAAAATTTGTTTGGATCCTCGCAGGGCTTGCATGGTCGGTATTTGAAATCGCCACTGCCTATGCGGGTGAAATCGGCCTCGCTCTGTTCGGCGGCTCTGCGCTGGCCGGATTTGCCGTGTTTCGGATCTTGTTTGGCCTGGCGGAAGGTCCTACTTTTTCAACCATCAACCGCACGATGGCCAACTGGGCCGCGCCCAAAGAAAGAGGCTTTGCCGTCGCACTGGGACTTTTGGGCACGCCCCTGGGAGCACTGTTGACCGCTCCCGTCGCAGTGGCGCTCTTATCCATTACCAACTGGAAAATGATGTTCGTCATCCTCGGTGTGATCGGCATCATTTGGGTGATCATCTGGGCCAAGGTATTCACCAACTTGCCGGAGGATCATCCGAAAGTATCGAAAGAAGAGTTGGCGGAAATCCGGTCCAAAGCTGATTTGCTGGAAAACGAAAAAACGGTGGGCGCCGCAGATCCCAACGTAAAATGGTACCACTTCTTCCGAAATCCGACCTTGGTTTTCAACACCATCGGTTATTTTTCGTTTCAGTACGTCAACTTCCTTCTGCTCACCTGGACGCCAAAATATCTCCAGGACGTGTTCAACTTTCAGCTCAGCGCGCTCTGGTATTTGGGCATGATTCCTTGGGTGGGCGCCTGCTTCACTGTGCTGTTGGGGGGTAAAATTTCTGACGCGCTGCGGCGCAAAACGGGGAATCTGCGCATCGCCCGTTCCGGTCTTGCCGTCGTTTCCCTTTTCCTGACAGCCATCTGTTTTCTGTTGATTCCCGTCGTCGACAGCATTGTGGCCGTGATGGCCTTGATGGCCATCGGAAACGCCTTCAATTTCCTGCCGAACTCCGTGTATTGGTCCGTGATTATTGACACGGAACCCGATCGGGCAGGCACGTTTGGCGGCGTTACACACTTCTTCACCAATATTGCCACCATCGTCGCGCCTACGCTGACCGGATTTTTGGTCGCCAATTACGGTTACACTTCGATGTTCACAGCTGCCGTAGTGGCGGTTGTCGTCGGCATGTTGGCCATGCTCTTTGTCAAACCGGGTCATAACCCATCCAATACAAAAACGGCAAACTGACCCAAGTTAACGAAAGGAAAGGTCAATATGGCAAATACACCTCAAACAGACATCTTGCAATGGGATATCGCCAGATTGTCGAACGCCTTCAAAGCGAGACAGCTATCACCGGCCGAAGTGACAAGGGCGCTCTTGGAACGGATCGAACAAGTCAATCCCGTACTAAACGCATACATCACCGTCATGCATGAACAAGCAATGGAAAGCGCGTTGCAAGCGGAGAAGGAAATTTCCGCCGGCAACTGGAGAGGGCCGCTGCATGGCGTGCCAATCGGATTAAAAGATTTGATCTATACGAAAAACGTCCGTACCACCATGGGTTCAGAAATTTTCAAGGATTATATTCCTGATCACGACGCGGCCGTTGTGGAAAAATTGAAGCAGGCCGGGGCGGTGATTGTCGGAAAGCTAAACACCCACGAGTTTGCCTACGGCCCAACGGGAGACCGATCCGCTTTTGGCCCGGTGAAAAACCCTTACAATTTGTCCAAAATCACGGGAGGATCCAGCAGCGGATCCGGGGCGGCCGTCGCGGCGGCTTTGTGCTTTGCCGCATTGGGGACGGACACCGGCGGCTCCATACGCATTCCGTCCAGTTGTTGCGGCATTGTCGGCATGAAGCCGACATTTGGCCTTGTCAGCAAATACGGCGTGTATCCGTTAAGCTGGACGCTGGACCACGTGGGACCGATGACCCGCACCGTATTGGACAATGCATTGTTATTAAACGCATTGGCCGGTTACGACGAACGGGATCCGTACGCCGTAAAGACCGGCGCGGAAGACTATACCCGTCTCATCGGGCAAAGCATCAAGGGCAGCGTCATCGGCGTCCCTTCCTCCTTCTACTTTGAACATGTGCAGGAAGAAGTGGAGCAGCAGGTTCGGAACGCGTTGAACGTGTTCGAAAACCTGGGGGCGGAAATCCGCGTCATCGATCTGCCCAACATACAAAACATCCTGTCGGCACAGCAAATCACCATCCGCAGCGAGGCCTATGCGGTCCATGAAGCCATGCTCCGGGAGAAATCAGCGCAATACGACCCGGAGGTAAGAGAACGGTTGCTTACCGGCCAAGACGAAAAAGCGCATGTTTATATCCATGCCCGGCAGCTGAAACATGCGGCCGTTCAGGAATATATGCATGCGCTGAAAGAAGCGGATGTGATTGTCACGCCGACGATTTCCATCCTGCCGCCGGACATCGGACAACGTCAGGTATCGATCCGTGGACAGGAAGAACACGTCCGGGCGGCGCTGGTTCGTTTGACAAGTCCCACCAACTTTGCTGGTTTGCCCAGCCTCTCCGTGCCTTGCGGTTTCTCGTCTTCGGGATTGCCCATCGGCATGCAGCTGATCGGAAAGCCGTTTGACGAAGCCAATCTATACCGTTTCGCTTATGCGTTTGAACAGGAACGTTCGCTTCCAACCGTAAAGTTCGATATCCAATGACATGGAATGGACTGTGCCGCAAGGCGGGGTAAGCACCCGACTTACCCCGCATCTACGGCGGTCAGGTTTTTCAACTGCCGGGCCATTTGTTCCAGTTGCCGGAAGTTCGCGACGATATTCTCCACCCTGCGCTGTTGTTCTTCCACCCCAGCAAGCACCTCCTGTACCGATGAGGCGGCTTGCTGGGTGATCCCTGCGACCGCAGCGGCTTCATGAACAACCCGTTGCGACGAGCTTTGCAGTTGTTGAAGCTGTGATTCCACGTCGGCCGCCTGTTGGATCACCTTTTCAGTATTCCGGGTGATCTCCGCAAAAACATGCTCCACCTTTTCAGCCACCTGTCTGCTGGCCCGAAACGCGTCTGTTCCGGAATGCATTTGTTGGAACACCTCTGTTGCCTTTTGTTGAATCTGTTCCAGAATGGCCGCAATTTCTTTCGTCGATTGCCGTGCATTCTCGGCCAGTTTCCGAACCTCTTCCGACACCACCGCAAAGCCGCGTCCATGCTCTCCCGCCCGGGCAGCTTCAATGGCCGCGTTTAACGCCAGCAGATTGGTCTGCTCCGCGATCTCGTTGATCGTCTTGACGATATCGCCGATGTGTTGATTGTGCCGGTTCAGATCATCCATCAACTGCACCGTGGTCGCCAGGATCGCGTTCAGCTTGTCCATCTCCACGGACAGTGCGGCCACCTCCCGGTTTCCGTCCCGGGTCATCTTCCCGGTAAGATGAGAAATTTCCTTCATCATGGCGGAAGAATGGGTCACGCTTCCAATGCCCCGATCAATCTGCCCCATCGCCTCGCCAATCTGATTGACGCTCTCAGCCTGGGATTCCACACCGCTGGCAATCTCGGAAAACGCGTCGGTCACCTCCTTGGAAATTCTTCCAGCCACATTCACATTCTCCTGCAGCCGGGTGCTGATTTGGCCCAATTCCTCCACCGCTTCCTGGATCTTTTGGTACACCTCCTCGATCCGGGTTTTCGCGGCCAGCACCTGGCGGTGATTTTCATCCGCCTCCTCCCTCATCCTCTTCCCGATCAGACTCTGCGTGATCAAGGCGCCGGAGATTAAAACCACAAACAAATTGAGAGAGATCAGGCCATTGGTGTCTATTTGCGCAAACATCGTATCCTGATAGAAAAAATAGAAAAGATTGGTAAAGACGAGGCCGATGCCTGCCGAAAAGACAAGCGGCTTGTAATCATGGTACAGCGTAATGACCGCCAGGCTGTAGTAGATCATAAAGTACATGGTGATCTTTGGTGCATTGGCTACCAGCAACCAGGTCAGGACAGCCAGGGCAACGACCACCAGGTACATGAGATGAGAAACCAATATCTTTTTCCGGATCAAATACGTCGCGATCAGGCAAAACGCGCTTCCAACCGTGGCCAGTATGATGATCGTGATGGGTTGCGATCTGGACGCAAGATTGACAATAAGCCCTAATGCCAGTGAAAACCACAGCAGTTTGACCAGCAATTGATTGCGTTGATGAAGGATGATTAGCTGCTTGTCCATCATACCACTCCCCATGATGTAATCTGCTTTTTTCTATTATAACAAATAATCGATTAACAGGTAATTTTTAAAAAACATTTTTTTCCAATACGGTTGTCTCAGTATTATCCATCTGACAAAATTCTCTATTGTTCAGCCAATGCGAAATGTGCTATGATAAACTTGCTATTCTTGAAAGCGCATACAATGCGAGTGTGACAAGGAGGAGAAAGCGCGTGGCACTCTACAATACCCTGGGCACCATGTTCGATCAAACCGTCATCAGGTATCCTGACAAGGAAGCCCTTTACGATGTGCGGAAAAACATCCGCTGGACCTATGCGGAATGGAACCAGCAGGTGAACAAGCTGGCCAACGCTCTCATCGAAGCCGGCGTGCAAAAGGGCGACCGCGTCTCCACCTACCTGTACAATACGCACGAACTGATCACCTGCCTCTTTGCATGCGCCAAAATCGGGGCCATTATCAACCCGATCAACTTCCGCCTCATGTCGGAAGAGGTGGCCTTCATCCTCTCGGACGCCGAACCGAAGGTCGTCCTTTTTGAACAGGCGCTGGCGGAGCAGGTGGAAAAAATTCACGACCGTTTCCCGTCTATCCAGTTCTGGTATGTGGACGAGGAGCCGCCGGCGTATGCGCACAGCTATGCGCAAAAAGTGGCCGGGGCAAGCGACGCCCGCCCCGACGTGGAGGTATCGGAAAACGATCTGTACAGTATCATGTACACCTCCGGGACAACCGGGCGGCCCAAGGGTGTCATGCACCGCCATCGCGATATGATCGAGCAGAACATGATCTGCCTCAACGCCCTGAAACTGACCCCGAACAGCCGGGGGCTGGCGGTGGGACCCATGTTTCACGCCGCCGAGCTGCACTGCGTTTTTCTGCCCCGGGTCCATATCGGCGCCAGCAGCGTGATCCTGCACCACTTTGAACCCAAAAAGATTTTGCAGCTGGTACAAGATGAGCGAATCGACCATTTCTTCGCCGCGCCGACCATGTGGAATATGCTGTTGCAGGAAGACCTGTCGCAATACGATCTGAGCGCATTGCGCAAAGGGCTGTACGGCGCGGCGCCGATGGCTCCCGCCCTGGTCCGGGCCTGCAAGGAGAAGCTGGGCATCGATCTGATCCAGGCATACGGGATGACCGAAATGGGACCTGCCGTCACCTTCCTGCTGGAGGATGAGCAGCTGACAAAAGCCGGCTCGGCTGGAAAAGTCTGCATCAACCATGAACTGCGGGTCGTCCGCCCACGCGAAGGCCAGCCCTCCGAACCGGATGATATCTGCCGGCCGGGAGAAGTCGGCGAGATCATCGTTCGCGGCTCCTGCATGATGGTCGGCTACTACAAGCGGGAAGAGGCCACCGCGGAAGCGCTGTACAAGGGCTGGTACCACTCCGGGGATCTGGGATACCTCGATGAAGATGGCTACCTCTATGTGGCCGACCGGCTGAAAGACATGGTGATCAGCGGCGGTGAAAACATCTATCCCCGGGAGGTGGAGGATGTCCTCTACGAACACCCGGGCGTCCTGGATGTGGCCGTCATCGGCGTACCCGATGAAATGTGGGGAGAACGTGTCGTGGCCTATGTCGTCAAAAAGGACCCGAATTTGACCGCTGAAGATCTGGAAACCTTCTGCAAGAACAGCGACAAGCTGGCGGACTATAAGCGGCCGCGCCAGTATCACTTCGTCGATGCGTTGCCCCGCAACGCCAGCGGCAAAATCCTGAAGTACGTCTTGCGCGAACAGGCCAAATCAGGCCAAGCATAATCCAGGCATCATCCATCGAAACCTTTCGCAAACAGGGCACACCTGGAGCCTATGGGAAACAGGTGCCCCGACATTTGTTTTTTGGTACTGTTTGCGATATTTGCCTCTTGCGCGGTTCAGGCCACAAAAACATCAGGCTACCAAATTTATTCCTTAACAAAGAAATAAAAGGGATCAAAACGACTTTGCCGAATACTCTTATCGAGTCAGAACGCGCTGCATCGAGGTGATCAAAAAAGCATGCGCATTGTCGTCGCCCCAGACTCTTACAAAGGATCGCTCAGCGCCATCGAAGTCGGCAACATCATCCGTTCCGCCCTTCTCGCCGAAATCCCGGATGCCCAGGTGGACGTAGTCCCGATGGCGGACGGCGGCGAAGGCACCGTGGACGCCCTGCTGGCCGGCACGGGAGGAGAACGCATCCGCCTGACGGCTACCGGGCCCATGGGCACAGCCATCCCCACTTTTTACGGCATCTTGGCCGGCGCCCCTGGCACTGACGCAAAAACGGCGGTCATCGAAACGGCAGCGGTCGCCGGACTGACGCTGGTGCCTCCGGAAAAGCGCAATCCCGTTCACCTGACCACCTACGGACTGGGAGAATGCATCCGCCACGCGCTGGATCAGGGCATCCGCCGTCTCATCATCGGCCTCGGCGGCAGCGCGACGAACGATGGCGGCCTGGGCACGCTGCAGGCTTTGGGCGCCACCTTTGTCGACGCGGATGGCAAACAGGTGCCGGCCCCGGCATGCTCCGTGATCGACGCGCTCACCCGCATCGTCCGCGCCGACTACAGCACGCTGGATCCGCGCCTCAAGGAAACGGACATCCTCATCGCCAGCGATGTCAAAAGTCCGCTCTGCGGACCGCAAGGAGCCTCTTTTGTCTTCGGGCCGCAAAAAGGGGCCACACCGGAACAGGTGCAGCGATTGGATCGGGCGCTGGCTTCCTTTGCGGAAAAGGTGGAGCGGCATCTCGGCCGTTCCTATCAGCACCTTCCCGGTGCCGGAGCGGCTGGAGGGCTGGGGTTCGCCCTCATGAGCATCGGGGGAAAGGTGCATGCGGGCGCCGAACTGGTCGCGCAAGCCGCCGGTCTTCCGGAAAAGCTGCGCCAGGCCGATTGGCTGATCACAGGCGAGGGAAAAACGGACCATCAGACCTTGCTGGGAAAATTGCCCATTGCCCTTGCCCGCCTGGCCCGAGCACACAGCGTGAGAACCATCCTGATCTCCGGCAGCCTCGACAGCGATGCGGAGACACTGAACGCTTTAAACCGTCACTTCGATGCCCTCTTCGCCATCCCGAACCGGCCGATGACGCTGGAAGAGTCCATACGCGAATCCCGGACCCTGCTTGCCCACACGGCGCGCAACATCGCCCGCCTCATCCGTTAAATATCACCTCAACATTACGTTTACGAAATGAAGATCAAAGCCACATTGCTTCGTTCTATTCGTTCTAAAGAAGCAATGCGGCTTTTTTGTTTTTTATAAATCAACGGAATAAGTTCAAAAAAATGTAAAGAAAATTGTGATGAAATTCGCAGAGAGAAGTGGTTTGCCTTCCTTATACTGGGCTTGCAAGGTGAAAAAAGGAGGTGGACGCGAAGGGCCCGACATGTTTCCCATCAAGCAAAAGAAAGGAGGAAAAATCGTTGTACCGGATCATCGGGTTGTTTGTCTTGAGTTTTCTGGTTGGCTTCAGCGGCGTGTATCTCTTTACAGGGAATGAAAAGCAAGCAGATTCAACAAACACGGCTGTCGTAGAAGAGCAGCAAGACCAAACGCAAACCGACGATGCGGAGCACACAACCGAGCATATGACCGAACAGCATGATCAGCCGGCTGTTTCCAATGTAAAAACGGGAGGGGAAATTTTTGTGCAGGCCGGTTGTGTCCAATGCCACTCAGTCAGCGCATATGACGTGAAGGGAGGCCAGACAGGTCCGGATTTATCCAATGCTTATGCGGAAGTTCTCGCAAAGCACGGAAAATCTTTGGATGAATTCTTGAAAGAACCGACGACGGCCGTCATGAGTTCGGTCATCAAGGGAAAACCGTTATCCGACGAAGAGTTGAACAAGATTGTCGAAGCGTTGAAAACCATAAGCGAAAAATAAAATGGAGGTTGGACCATGCTCAGGAAAAAAGAGATCGGTTCGATCGCCTTAGGGTTGACGGCAGGGTTTCTCGCAGCCGCAATCTTTTTTCTCAATACGGATGGTACGGGCAACATCTCCCAGACCACCTCTTATGCCCAAACGAAAGCCGAAAAAGTTTACGTTCCGCAAGGGAAGCTCGATGAATATTATCTGATGGCTTCCGGTGGGCATTCAGGCCAGCTCTTCGTATACGGCTTGCCATCGATGAGGCTGATTCGCATTGTGCCGGTTTTCAGCCCGGATCCGGCAACCGGTTACGGTTTTGACAAAGAATCGAAGGAGATGCTGGGCGGATACACCTGGGGCGATTTGCACCATCCGGCCCTTTCGGAAACCAACGGCGAATATGACGGCAGAGCCCTGTTTGCCACCGACGTGGGCAACAACCGGGCGGCCTATGTGGATCTGGAAACCTTCACAACAAAAGACATCATCAAGATTCCCAATATCTCCGGCCCCCACTGTGCGGCCTTTGTCACACCCAATTCCGAATACTTTTTCATGCCCACGCGCTTCAGCGTACCGATTGACGGGTATGCGGATCTAAATCAGTTCAGTCAGAAATACAAAGGCGTCATGACGGCGGTAAAACCTGATTTTAAAAACAAAAAGCTGAATATCGCCTTCCAGGTGCTCCTGCCGCCATGGTCATACGATTTGTCCGACGCAGGAAAAGGCCCGTCAGACGGCTGGGGATTCTTGAGCACGTACAATACTGAAGAGGCGGTCACCACGCTTGAAATGAACGCCTCCCAGAATGACCGGGATTACATCGTCGTCTTCAACTGGAAAAAAATCGAGGAAGAAGTCAACAAGGGAAATTACACCGAAGTCAACGGCGTCAAGATGTTTGATCCGCTCAAAGCTCCGGGCACCGTCTATCTGATTCCGGTTGCCAAATCGCCGCACGGCGTGGACGTCACTCCAGACGGAAAATACTTCATTGCGAGCGGCAAGCTGTCGCCGACCGTGACGGTTTACAGCTTTGAAAAAATGATGAAGGCGATCGAAAACAATGATATTCAGGGCGAAGCGCAAGGCCTGCCCATCTTAAAATATGAAAGCGTTGTCGAACGGGAAGTGGAAGTTGGCTTGGGGCCGCTTCATACCCAGTTTGACGACAAAGGAAATGCATACACCACGCTCTTCATCGACTCTCAAGTCGTGAAGTGGAACCTGCAAACCGGCGAAATCATCGATAAAGCGGATGTGCATTATGCGCCGGGACACCTGGTTGGCGCCGAAGGGGACACGGTTTCACCGGACGGAAAATACCTGGTATCTCTGAACAAGATTTCGAAGGACAGCTTCTTGTCCGTCGGGCCGTCCCATCCGGAAAGCTTCGAACTGATCGACATCACCGGCAACAAGATGGAGGTTTTGGGCATCGCTCCGTCCCAGCCGGAGCCCCATTACGGACAGATTATCAAGGCGGACAAGATCAAGACCAAGGAAGTTCTGGACAAGGATCCCAATCGTGAGAATGCCGTTTGGAGCAAGGAAGAGGCTCGCATCGTCCGGGACGGGAATACGGTCCATGTCTACGGCGTGGCCATCCGTTCACGCTTTGTCTTTGACGCGAAATCGAACCTCCCCGACGTCGTCAAGGTAAAGGAAGGGGACAAGGTTATTTTCCACATCACCAACCTGGACCTTGATGAGGATATTACCCATGGTTTTGCCCTGAACGGTTTGAATGAGAACATGGAGATTCAGCCCGGCGAAACCAAGACGATGGAGATCACGGCCGATAAAGCCGGCGTATATCCCATTTACTGCACCAACTTCTGTTCCGCCATGCACCAGGAAATGACGGGTTACCTCCTGGTTGAACCCAAATAGAAAAGGATGATGGCATTCTTGAGACCTCTCAGGAATGCCTGTTCCCACAATCTGGGAGTGATTGACGTGGATAAAATATCAAAAAAAGGAAGCATCGGTGTTCTTGTCGCCGCCTTGCTGCTTTTCGTCTCCATCTTTCTTCCCTGGTGGGGGATGAAACTGACCGCACCCCAATATCAGGAGGGACTGTACATCTACGTCTATCCGTATAAATTGGAAGGCCAGCTGGATATTATCAACGGCTTGAACCACTACATCGGCATGGCGGAATTCAGCGAGGAATCCTTCTCCGAACTTTCCTATCTTCCTTATGTGGTTGGGTCAATGGCCGTAATGACGGCATGGATTGGCCTGTTTCGCCGCCGGAAGTTCTTGCTGGTTTGGCTGTTCGTGTTCGCCTTCGGAGGCGCGCTCGGTCTTTATGACATTTATCGCTGGCTGAAGAAATACGGAACCGAGTTGGATCCTCATGCGCCGATTCAGATCGATCCGTTTGTGCCGCCGGTACTTGGCACAAACAAACTGGCCAACTTTACAACCTTGTCCTTTTTCAGCTATGGAGCTTTTCTTGCTGCCCTCGCCTTTCTCATCTTGATTCTGGTGTATTGGAGAGGGAAGGAAAGATGAAACTGCGCATCTTGCTCACGATTGTCCTGGTCGGCAGCATCAGCCTGATGGTCCAAGGAGAGGTCTTGGCCTCCACTCCCAATCCCTTGCAGCAGGTCATCCAACAGGCAAAAGAAGGAGAACGGATTGAGGTTCAGGAAGGGATTTATGAGGGGGATCTGGTGATCGATAAACCAATTTCCTTGATCGGCAATGGGAACGTGGTGATCAAAGGTTCCGGCAAAGATACCGTCATCACCGTTACCGCGCCCAATGTGACCTTGAAAAACCTGACCGTCACGGGCAGCGGGACCTCGTTGGAACAAGATCAGGCGGCCGTCAAGGTGTTGTCCGACGGCAACCGCCTGATCCGTCTGAAGATATCCGAATCTCTGCACGGCATCTATCTTGAGGAAAGTTCAAACAACCTCATCCAAGGGTGTACGATTGAAGGTAATGGGCGTCTTCCCCGATCGAGCCGGGGGAACGGCTTTCACCTTTTCCATTCCAAGGACAATCGGATTATCAAGAACGAAATCAAGAACACCAGGGACGGAATCTATTTTTCCTATTCCGAACGAACCTTGGTGGAAGGAAACGACTTGCACGACAACCGCTACGGGCTTCATTACATGTACTCCAACCATAACCGGTTTTATCACAACCTTTTTTATGACAACATCGGCGGAGCCGCGATCATGTATTCCAACGATATCGTGCTGGAAAAGAATCAGTTTTACGGTCATCAGACGCTCCGGTCCTTTGGGGTGTTGTTTCAGACGAGCAATGAGGTCGTGATGAAAGGCAATATCGTGACCTTAAACCATAAAGGCATTTTTCTTGATCAATCCAACCGGAACAAAATCCTTGACAACGAGATCTCGTACAACAATATCGGCGTTGAAATCTGGACCAGTTCCGTCCACAATATCCTGGCACAGAATCAATTGCTGGAAAATACGATCCAAGTGACCACATACGGCCAGCCTGGCCGAAACCAATGGGTGAGAAATGCCTGGTCCGATCAGGCCGGTTTCGATTTGGATCAGGACGGGATCGTGGATCAACCCTATGAATACGCTTCCTCATTCGGGGAATTCATCACGCGATATCCTTTGGGGTATTTGTTGATTCACAGCCCTGCGATTGACGTGTATGAGAAGATCGAAAAAATCTTCATGAAGGACCGGGAACCGTTGGTTGATCCGTATCCGCTGGTCATGCAACGGGAGTGGAACGGCATTTTCGCGTTCGTTTTCCTGATTCCAGCCGTTGCCGGTGTGTTGTTGCTCCGAAGAATCAGGAAAGCTTGAATAACGTCCGGAAAGAAGGGAAAGCCGCATGAGCCTCTTGTTGAAAGACTGGAAGGAAGTATACCGGAGCCATCTTTATTGGATTGGTTCGGGGATGATCGCGTTTGTCTCTTTGCTCATCCTGTGGCAAGTCACCCATTTGCAAGGCGATATCCGTTTTTCCGCCGCGCTCATGCCTTTGTTTCGCATCAATCTCTATTTTGTTCCGTTCATGGCATTGATCGTCTCCTCCATGCTGGTATTGCAGGAAAAATCCCAAAGGACGCTGTTCGTTTTATTGTCCAGCCATTTTTCACCGTTGCGCTTTTTGCTCGAAAAGTCTATCTCCATCCATTTGATCCTGTTCAGCATGATTTTAAGCAGCTATTTTCTTGTTCTGCTGATCAGCCGCTTGTTCCTGCAAGCCGATTTTCTCCCTTTTCTCGCATTTTTGCTTTCCATTTTGGCGTTATCGGCCGTTTTTGCACAAATCGGGATTTGCGTGGGCGTGGCCATGAATCATAAAATGGCGGCTTTTGCCGTATGCCTCCTGATTTGGGCCGGCTTTCTCTATGTTTACGACCTGGTTTTGATTTATGTCATTCCCGGCATCGGAACGGATGAGCTCTTTTTCTTCTCCCTCTTCTATTTTTTCTCTCCCGTCCACGCGATCGAATACTTTTTGTCCGTTCAGCTGGGTTTCTATCCCCTTGATCGGAACAGTGCCATCTTCAACCAGGTCTTGTTCAGGTCCCCAAGGCTGGTCTTGGCCGCCAACTTCCTGTTCTGGGCAGGCGTCTCCATCATCATCAGTCATCTTGTGCTGAAGCGAAAGGGGATACGGGAATGATTCACGTGGAAAGAATTTGCCAGTATTACGGCCGTCAACCGATCTTCACCGATGTCAGCTTTGCCATTGCGCCAAATGAAGTATGCGCCATCGTCGGCCAAAATGGCGCCGGGAAATCCACCCTGTTGCAAACGCTGCTAGGCCTGTTGCCATTAAAGCACGGCAAGGTGACCATTTGCAGATACGACATTGCCAAAACGGACAAGTGGAAAAAGCACGTCTCTTACCTGCCGGAGCATTTTCAGCTTTACTCCCAATTGACCGTCCAAGAAAACATGGAATTTTTCGCTTCTCTGGAAAAGGTCGGGAAGGACAAAGTGGAACGTGTGTTGACACAGATGGGACTCATCCATCACAAAGGGAAAAAAGTGCGACAGCTTTCCAAAGGAATGCTGCAGAGGCTGGGATTAGGCCTTGCCTTATTGCGCGATGCGGATCTGATTTTTTTGGATGAACCCACTTCCGGGATCGATCCGTTCGGAAGGAGGGAAATTATCCAGAGCATGAAGGAGATGAAAAGTCTGGGGAAAACGATTCTCTTTTCTTCCCATCACCTCCATGAGGTGAGAGAAGTGGCCACCCATGTGTTGTTCTTGCACGAGGGGAAAGCAAGCAAATGGCCTGTGGAAGAATTTCGCCTGGAGTCTGCGCATTTTAATCCCGTTCCCCTTTCCCGGTGAGATGGGATTTTTTGGTGGAATCGCTCGTGATCCAATTCACAGAAGCCGGAAAAAGCAAGGGTTATCATTAAGAAAGACAAACGGATTGATCAACCACCAGAGGTGATTTGCTTTGACAAAAAATTATCATGAGAATCCCTTTATCGTCATTTGGGAGCTGACGCGTGCTTGTGCGTTAAAGTGCCTCCACTGCAGGGCAGAAGCCCAGTACCGCCGTGATCCGAGGGAGCTTACTTATGAAGAGGGGAAAAAACTGATCGATCAAATTTATGAGATGGATAACCCCCTGCTCGTCTTTACGGGCGGAGATCCCCTGATGCGCGAGGATCTGTATGACCTGGCGGAATACGCCATCAAAAAAGGGCTTCGCCTGTCGATGACGCCGAGCGCTACGCCCAGGGTAACCAAGGAAGCAATCCAAAAGGCGAAAGAGATTGGCTTATCCCGGTGGGCATTGAGCCTGGACGGGTCAACGGCAGAAATTCACGACAGGTTTCGCGGAACCAGTGGGTCTTATGACTTGACCATGCGGGCGATTGCATATCTCCATGAACTGGAAATCCCGCTGCAGATTAATACCACCGTTTCCCGGTACAATCTTCACGATTTGGAAAACATGCTGGAATTGGTGAAAAAGCTGGACGTTGTTCTTTGGAGCCTCTTTTTCCTCGTTCCTACGGGAAGGGGATCGGCAAGAGATATGATCACTCCCGTGCAGCATGAGGAAGTGTTTGAGTGGTTATATCAGATTGGCAAGACCGTTCCCTTTGACATCAAGACGACGGCCGCGCAACACTACCGTCGCGTACTCTTGCAAAAAATGAAGGAGGAAAACGGCCTAAAGCGGATGAACCCAGCCTGGATTCCGCAGAAGGTCACTTCCAATGTTGATGGACTGGGACGGGCGCCGAGAGGGGTAAACGACGGGAATGGATTTCTCTTTGTCTCCCATATCGGCGATGTATATCCCAGCGGGTTCCTGCCGGTGAAGGCGGGAAATGTGAGGGAACAAGAGCTGGCAACAATCTACAGAGAATCGCCCATTTTCAAGAGTTTGCGCGATCCCGATCAGTATAAGGGGAAATGCGGGGTGTGCGAATTTCGCCATGTCTGCGGGGGTTCCAGATCAAGAGCTTATGCCGTTACAGGAGATTACCTGGAGAGCGAGCCTTGCTGCATTTACATTCCCAAAGCGCTGAGGCCAAGGTGATGATCAGCCTTGTGCATGCTTCAGAGAGAGTTGGTTCTCCAAACCTTCTACATTTAAGAGAAGCATACAAGAATTTCCGCCACGTCCATTTAAATGCGGCAGATCTCTGCCGGACAGTCTCCACAGTGGCAGATATTCCTTAGATAATCCAAGTCCTTGACAACGATACTTCCATCATGATACCCGATGACATCCTGGCTTTTCAAATCATTGAGAATCCGGTTTACGCTCTCCCGTGTCGTGCCGATCATATTTGCCAGTTCCGAATGGGTCAGCCTGAGGCTGATCAGAATGCCCTCTTCGATCTCCACGCCGCAGGTGTTGGTCAAGCGGATCAGGGTGGAACAAAGGGCTCCGGGCTTGCCGTATAACAGCAAATCGCGGAATTTGGATTGTGTCTTGCGATTCATCATTCCCATCCATTTGACGAATTGAGTGGCAAGATCCCCATGCCGGTAAAGCAGGATCTCGAGATCACTTTGCTGAAGAATGCCGACGACGCTGTCTTCCATGACATAGGCAGAACAGTTGTGCTGGACTTCGTTCTTATCACCAATCTCTCCGTAAATGTCTCCATCTTGAAGAAAATAGAGAATAAACTCTTTTCCTCCCGGGGTCTGCTTGGTGATTTTTATTTTGCCTTGATACACATAAAACAGACGGTCGGAGGGGTCGCCTTCCATGAAGAGGTACGAGCCTGTTCCCAGTTTCTTGAGATACATGTTTTCAATTAACAGGTTCAGGTTTTCTTCGCTAAAATAAGATCGGATCTGACTGCTCGAAGAAATATTGTGCCTCGATAAGAGGACATGCATGTCGCTTCCCCCTTTCGCTCGATTCACGCCTCCACTTTGGTCAAATTCAGGATCACGGTGCCAATCAGGATCAGCGCAATCCCGATCACGCTGTATACGTTCAGCGTCTCGCGCCAAACGATAAGGCCGATTACCACCACGCCCACCGTCCCCAAGCCCGACCAGATCGCATATGCGATGCCGAGTGGGATGTGTTTTAGGCTCAGTGACAACAAATAAAACGCGGCTCCGTAACCAATCACAACCCATAAACTGGGCCACCAGCGGGTAAACCCCTGGGATGCTTTCAGCGAAGAGGTCGCGATCACTTCACTGATGATAGCCAACAGCAAATACAAGAACGGTTTCATGACGACCTGATCCCTCCCATACCTCGGTTGTGCAGCATAAATTTTCCTGCCCTAACAAATATTCCATTCTTAAACAACGCTGTCTGAACTATACTGCCTGGAGGGGAGCGTCGTCAACATGCCTTCAAGTCCAAAAACAAAAAGGGCCGGGCACAGCAGGGCCGGAACGGCGATCAGCTGAAACGAAGCCGACGATCAGCCTAAACGAAGCCGAGATGTTTTTTCGCTGCCTCCGACATCATCCCGGGCGACCATGGCGGATCCCAGACGACGTCAACCTTGACGGAGCGTATCCCCGGATGAAGCCGCAGCAACCGTTCAACCCCGCCGGCAATGGTGTCGTGCATCGGACAACCCGGCGTCGTCAGCGTCATGCGCACATAGACATCCCCGTCCTCAAGGCGAATCTCGTACACCAGCCCAAGATCGACAATGTTGACGCCCAGTTCAGGGTCGTATACCTGTCTCAGCAACTCCCGAATCTCCGTCTCGCGGATGTCTGCCGCTTCCATTCCTAGCACCTCCCGTGTTTCTTCCCAGGTGATCAACGGGTAAACACCCACCTCATCAAGCCCACATAAGACAGCGAGAATAGCGAAAGCGCCGCGCCGCTCCATTGCGTCCATGCCATGTTGCCCATTCGCAGGCTGACCATCAGCACGATCAGGCTTGCCGCAACAGCCGTCAGCATGTAAGCGACGTGACGGTCTTCCAGCAAGTCGGCCATCGTCGGGGTCGTCTCTTTGCCGACGCGGGGTCCGTACTTGTACGTCCACCAAAGAAAAGGAACAATCTTCGACAAATATCCGAAAATCGTCAGAACCACCCAGCCCCACAGGTATGCCCAACCGAGGATCACCATCGCCCTTGCATCCATCGCCTGATCGGGAGCGAACAGGGCATAGACCATCGCCACTGTCCCGAACACGGCCAACGCCCGGGCGCTGTAGACGGCCGCCAGCACGCCGGCACCAGGGCTTTTTTTGTGACGCGCTTTGCGGACCTGTTCGATGTAGAGGTTGTACGCGTACACCGCCAAGGTCAACACACTGGCGGCAACAAGAACAACAGGAAAGGGCGCGGCCGTCAGAAAGGCGACGGCTCCCGTCAGGACCGCCGCGTTCCACAAACAGAAGACGGCGTACGCCATTCGATCCGGCACCCCGTGGGCCAAATAGAACATCGGCAGCAATTTGTAGCTGAAACCGGTGATCAGCAAGCCGAACCAGCCAACCGTTCCCAGCCAAATATGGGTGTAAAACAGTCTTTCATGCCAAGCCGGCCACAAATGGAAGGCGAAATTGAAACCCATGGCAACCCCGGCGAGCCCCGTCAGCACGAGATAGAACATCGCGCCCGCGGCACTGAGCGTGACCGGATTCCACTGGGCAGCCTTGAGCAGTGTCAGCGTCATATTGACGGCAAACAGGAGGATGCCGAGCCAGGCCAGCGTGGCGAAAACGGCAATCCACTGTACCTGGGCAAAGGCAAACCCGGCAAGCAAACCGGCTGTGCCGGCGGTGAACAGCAGGTAGTGGACATCCCCCAACCTCTCGCTAAACACCTCCCTTTGGAGGATCACGCGGAGAAGTTGATACATGGCGCCCATGGCGATCATCGTCGCCCCACCGAGAATGAGCAGATGAACGTGAAACCAGCCGCCGGGGCTGCGTGGCGAATGGACGATCCAGCCGGCCGTCTGCAGCAGCGTCGTGAGAGAGAACAAAGCGAAACAGGCAAGCCCCGTCAAGATAAAAAGAAAAGGAAGGCGAAACATCAGACAGGCCTCCCTTACGTTTTTTGGATTGCCACACGCGCGGAGCCGTCCGGCAGCTCCTCGACCGTATACGGATAGCCGAGCGCCTTCAGCTCTTCGAGCAAAAACACGGGAACCCGGTCGTTGTGGATGACGACCCGGTCACCTTTCCGGCACCTTTCCAAGGCGTTGAGGGTGCGAATCATCGGTTGCGGAGGCTCAAGCCCCCGGTTGTCCAATTCAATCGTCTGCGGGGAATCGCCGCCCTCCGCCCTTTGAGCGACAGGCTCCTCGTCCCGGAGAGCGTCTTCCTCCCCTGCCCCATCCGCCAATTCACCTTTGCGGTGCTTGGGGACAAACGTCACCTTCCAATGATCTTTCGCCAATTTCTCGGCCTTGTACGCAAAACCTTTCGTTTTCATCAACCCAAGCAGCGGAACGGGCTTGAACGTGGCATGCAAAACGAACGTATCTTCCGGACCGAGCGACTTCACCGTATCCATGATCAGTTGAAAAGGCTCCAGTTTTTTTCGCAAATAGGGACGGACGTCCAATTCCACAGTTTGAGGAGTGGTTGCCATCCTCATCATCTCCTTATAGGCTCCTGCAGCATCCCATCCACATCTCATGATACATGTTCCGCTTCTCTGCCGCCGTGATCTGCCTCACAAAAACCGGACAAAAAAACGGACCCTTGCCGGGTCCGGTGCGACTTCTTCGCTTACTACCACAGTACAGGTTTGGCAATCATGAACCACATCGAAACGAGCAGGATGATCAGGTAGCCATAGAGGGACGTGCGCAATTTTTTCATGCCCGCATCTCTGTTTATCTCACCTTTTTCCAACGCCTCGATGACGGGAGAAAAGGCCCTCGCCAAGAAAAACAGGCCAGAGAAGAGAATGACCACAGGAATCAGGATCCAAGAGGTAAAAAGCGGGAAACCTCCCAGCCACCACAACAGCACGCCTGTGATGACCAGCACGTGACCCGCATGTTTGGAAACCCGCACCACAAAACGCAAGACGGAGAAATGTTCCGGGATATGGCCGGTTTCCGCCTTTTTCAGCCGGCGCATCAGGAAAAAGAAAACCGCATAAGGGCCGATGGCGAAAATCGCGCCGACCACATGCAGATAGTTGAGGAATGCATAGGCAAAGGGTTTCATCGCGACCACAATTCCTTTCCGACAATCATCTGATGAAAATCCGCAGACTACGAACCGGGATGGCAACCGATCACCGGCGGTACATGACCGCCATCGCGGCCACATAGAGGACCCACGCGACCGCCCCCAACACGGCTCCCGTCAGCGTCAGCGCTCCCCGGCCGAAGCACGTGCCCAACGCCAACATCACGGCTCCCGCGGCAAACCCCAGCAAAGCCGCCACAGTGGGACGCTTGGGCATCATCTCCGCCAGGCCGGGCCGCCTTTCGGGCGTCTTCCCCGCCGGATTCCCATGACCATAGCGGCCCATCCAGCGCAAAAACGGCATGATTTTGGTCATATACGCGGCGATCATCCATTGCAGATAGCCGAAGATGAGCAACAACATGACAGACATCGTCCGGCTGTTTTCAAAGCCACCGGAAGCCAGCGTCCATCCCTTTTCAAATCGGCTGGAAACAACAGCCCAGAGTACCAACACCCCTATGCCTCCGTACAGTCCCCCGAGGATCCATTTCAGGACCCACTCCACCTCTTGGCGCCGCCTCTCCCGGAAATGACGATAGATGCCGATAAGCACCTGCAGATAGCCGCACAAATAGAGAAGCCACCCTCCGACCCACATCCCCATCGCCACAGGCGTCATTGCCCCGCCGCCCCGCAAGGCCAAGCTGACGATCACTGCCAGCATCCCGGCAAACAACAAGCACCCGGAACCGCCGCGGCGCAAGCGCGGGTAGCGGGAGGAGACGAAAAAGCTCATCAACCGGGGGCTGAGCCAGACGATCAAGGTGGTGAACCAACCGGTGATGCCGGCGACCATGTGCAGCGGCAACGTCACCTGGCCTGCCGGCGGCCGGCCGAGAGCCATGCCAATCCCCATGATCACGGTGGCGAGAAGAAAAAGAAATGCCGTCATGATTCCCAGCGCCTCGGTCCGCTTTTTCAACGTCCGGGCCGTCTGGCCAAGATTCCAGCAAAGCAGACCGTACGCCACGAGGACGAGCATTCCCCCAGCCGCCACCATGTCCCACCGCTTGGCAAGAAACCCCACCGGAAAGGCCAAGGCGCCGAGCACCATCAAGACGTATTGCAGGTAGCCGAGGCGGATGGAGTACAGCCGTCCTTGAAAGGCGACCGGGATGATTTGCAGCATCGCTCCTTGCACCACCGTCAAGGCATACCCGATGACAAAAAGGTGGACAGCCGACAAGAGAAAGGGATCAAGCCACCGACCCTGGGCGACTGCATCCGCCGCTTGGACCAGACTGAACCAGGCCGGACCGAGAAACGCCAATCCCGTCAGCATAAAGACCCGGGTAAGCCGAAAACGCGGCGCCAGCGTGCCGGCGGCACCGGCTGCCACCGGAGGCTTTTCAGCAACCAATCTTTTCCTTCCTTCCATGCAGTATTTTCCATGTGGCATCTTTTGCCATGCCTTAGTATTACCATTAGTATATCGGAAGATGACGCGCTGTTTTGTGACGCAGATCATAAAAAGCTTGACGTTCTCCCACGGCTTGTGCCGGGGGATTCTTTCCCGCTTAGCGCGGGCTACACCGCATGTGCGGTCGGTACCGTTTGCCAGCAACCATCTGATGAATCTTCTGATTCATCCTTGACCCGTAATCCACCCGCTGCCGGAGATTCCGCACGTCGCCGATGACCACCGTCTGCACCCTTCTTGCGTGGAGGGCGGAGATAAGGGCGGTCGTCTGCTTGTGCAGGATGTCGCGAATTTGATGGCCGATCTTTTGGAGTTGGTTTCGCTTGCTTCGCTGGAGCCTTTTCCACCGCCGTGATCCTTTCTTCATTCGCGATTGTTTCGCGGACAGGCGGGCCAGCAACCTGTTCCGGTATCGCATTTTCGAACGCAAAAGCCGGCCATTGAAAATGGTTGTTTGGGAACCGTCGTGAACGGCTGCCAGGTGGACTTCTCCCAGATCAACCCCGGCGGCCTCACCTGCGGTGACAGGCTCGATTTCTGGGAGAGCAT
>LZRT01000059.1 GCA_002159075.1 Bacillus thermozeamaize | reverse complement strand
GAGCAAGGGCGGGCCTGGCCTTGTGTGGAGACACAGGCCACACAGACCCCGGCGCCAACAACGGCCAAAAAAGAAGCGGCGCCTGCGTCCCCCCGCAAGCCCGCTGCAAACCATCCCTGGAGAAAACCATTCTCCAGCAAGCAGTTACAGCGTAGCACAGCATCCGGCTAGTCTGCAAGAGGACGGCGGCTGTTTAATCAGCTATCATCTCCCTGACATTTTCATAGAACAGTTAACCTGACATATTCACAGACGCTTGACACCTTATATTTTCAGTTTACCATATCAATAGATACGGTGAACCGTATCACAAGTGACGTGAAGGTTTATCAATGTTGGAAGGCTTGCAACAATCCGTAAACGCATATTGGGATTCGTTAATAAAAGAATAGCCTTACCTGACTCGTGATCCCGGGAAGAGGGAAAAACTGCAATGAATGGAAGCCCGTTTGCCGATATAAGCATTAAGCTGAAGGCAGACGGGGAGGAATGACAACGTGGAGTTGAAAAGCATTCTGGAATGGACGCTGTTGGCGGAATGTCCCGTTCCGGACGATGTTCAGGATCTGCTGGTCGAAGGGGAACGGGCGGTTGCGGCGTACAAGACGTTCCGGGACGTGGCCGTCTTTACCGACAGAAGGCTGATTGTGCGGGACGCGCAGGGGTTGACGGGGAAGAAGGTGGAGATTTATTCGCTTCCCTATTCTTCCATCGTCATGTGGTCGACGGAGAACGCCGGAAGGTTTCTGGATATCAACGCCGAGGTGGAACTGTGGACAAAGGCGGGCCACATCAAGGTGAAATTGCATAAGGACGTGGACATCCGCCGGTTCGACAAGCTCATTGCGAACGCCCTGCTGCTGGACTAGCCGGGGATCGGAGCATCGGAGTGTCCCCCGCATCGGACAGACCGAGGGGACGAACGATCCGGAGGCGAATCGGGAGATTGAACGAACGGTAACGGGGAATGATCCGGGCATCGGAACAGGGCAAAGCACCCGCTTCACCGCATGGACGGGTGCTTTGCCCTTTCTTGCATGCATTTGCCCGAATCGGGAGGGCAAAGTAAAAAAGCGAAGCGCCCATGATATACTGGCATCATCGCATGAACCGGAGGCGCCATCGTCCTGTCCGTTACCACCCTGGTGAACGGGGCGGTCGCCATCGGTTCCCTGACGGGGTTCAAGGCGCTAAAGGGCATCAACGGGCTGAAGGCGATCAAAGCGCTCAAAAGCATCAAGGGGTTCAAGCTGTTCAAGGCGACGAAGGGCGCCAAGATCGCCAAGACCGTGAAAATAGCGAAAAAGACGGGGAAGGCCCGGAAGGAAGCACGAAAAGTTGACCCGGAAAAGCATGCGTAAGCGCGTATTCCCGCGGCGGAGCCTCCCGGCAGAAAAACCGGGCATGGAAGAGATCGTCCGACAATTTGGAAAAGGGCGCCGATGTTTCATCGGTTGGCTCCCGAATGTTTGTTCCCGTTATACCTGATGATGGCATCTCCGGTCCAGAAGGTGGATCGTTGCGGTTTCCCGGCACGGCTTGTCGTCAGAAACCCGAAAGTTTATAATAATCGGAAAATTGGTATTCCCTGGCGCCCGCAGCCTTGCCGTCATGATCGGGATACGGGACGGCGGGCGAAGGCCAATCGGCAAGCGAGGTGAATCGTTCCGTGCATGAGCGAAACGCGCCCGCCCCGGGGATTGTCGTGGACCGGCTTGACCACCTGGTCCTGACCGTTAGTGATCTGCAAAGGACGATCGAGTTTTACGAAAAGGTGCTCGGCATGCGGGTCGCCCGGTTCGGCGAAGGGCGATACGCCCTGCATTTCGGCCGGCAGAAGATCAACCTGCACGAGAAGGGACGCGAGTTCGAGCCGAAGGCGCATGCGCCTTGCCCGGGCTCGGCGGATTTGTGCTTTATCACGGACACGCCGCTGGAAGAAGTGATCCGGCATCTGGAAGCATGCAAGGTGCCGATTGAAGAGGGTCCGGTGGACCGTACGGGCGCGACGGGCAAGATCCGCTCCGTCTATGTGCGCGATCCGGATCGCAATCTGATCGAAATTTCCAATGAAGCGGACGATTATGCGGGCGGACGGGAGGTTCTGCAGCAAGGATCATCCATCGAAACATGATGAGGCGAAAGGCGGACGTATGCAGGCTGCCGGGGCCCTTCGGGGCGCCGAACGTCCGCCCGATCGTTTCGGCAGCATATGAGACGTGAGGCCTGTATATATTTTAACAAGCTGTCCGATATCGATATCGGGGTGCCGAAGGAGTGGATCCGGATGACCGTGGACCGTGCGTATCGCAAGCCTTATCCGGGCTCATAATGCAAAACCTGAAATTTGAACTTTTCGCGGAAAATAAAATAGTGTATCATTCACAATTGAAAGCGCTTTAGACATTACCAATCATTTTGGAGGGAACTGAATGGAAAACCGTCCTCAATGGGGCTCACGACTCGGCTTTATCATGGCCGCGGCAGGGTCGGCCATCGGCCTGGGGAACATCTGGCGGTTCCCCGGCGTCGCGTATGAGAACGGCGGCGGCGCGTTTTTTCTGCCGTATCTGTTCGCGCTTCTGACCGCCGGGATTCCGATTCTCATCCTGGAATTCACGATCGGCCACAAGTACCGGTCATCCGCGCCGGGATCGTTTGCCAAGATCAACCGGAGGTTTGAAGGAATCGGCTGGTGGCAGCTCATCATTTCCTTCGTGATCTCGGTCTATTACGCGGCCGTCATCGCCTGGGCGCTGTCCTACACGGTGTTCTCCTTCAATCTGCGCTGGGGAGATGACACGCAGGGTTTCCTGTTCGGCGAGTATCTGAAACTGGTCGACACGCCGGGCAAGTTCGGCGGCATCGTGCCGGGCGTATTCATCCCGCTCGTCATCGTCTGGGCGGTGGCGCTGTTCATCCTGTACAGCGGGGTCAAAAAAGGTATCGAAGCCGCGAACAAGGTCATGATTCCCACCCTGCTGGTGCTGTTCACCATTCTGGTCATCCGTGCCCTGACGCTGGAAGGCGCGGCCGAAGGTTTGAACGCCTTCTTCAAGCCGGACTGGGACTCGATTCTGAACGGCAAGGTATGGGTCGCCGCGTACAGCCATATCTTCTTCAGCCTGTCCATCGGGTTCGCGATCATGGTGACCTACTCCAGCTATCTGTCGAAGAAATCCGATATTACGAACAGCGCGTTCATCACCGGGTTTGCGAACTCCGGATTTGAGCTGCTGGCCGGTATCGGCGTGTTCAGCATCCTGGGCTTCATGGCGGCGCAGCAAGGCGTCGCGGTCAACGAAGTGGTCAGCAAGGGCGTGGGTCTGGCGTTTGTCGTGTTCCCGCAGATCATCAACACCCTGCCGGCGCTGAACGGGTTCTTCGGATTCCTGTTCTTCGCGTCGCTCGTGCTCGCGGGCATGACGTCGCTGATCTCGATCGTCGAAACCTACATCGCCGGCCTTCAGGAGAAGTTCAACATTTCCCGCTCGAAAGCCGTCCTGTACGGCGGCGGGGTGACGGCGCTCGTCTCGATCGTGTTCTCGTCCAACGGCGGGCTGTTCTTCCTGGACGTGGTCGACTACTTCATCAACAACTTCGGCGTGGCGCTGGCCGGCCTGGTCGAAGTCATCGCCGTCGCCTGGATCGCGCGGGAGCTCGGCAGGCTGCAGGAGCATGCCAACGGCGTCTCGGATATCAAGCTCGGTTCGTGGTGGAAAGTCTGCCTGGGCATCATTACGCCCATCGTGCTCGGCTGGATGATGGTGGACAATCTCATCCAGAATATCCGGAGCAATTATGAAGGCTACGCAACCTGGTTCGTGGTCACGTACGGCTGGGTGGTCGTGGTGCTCGCGATTCTGCTGGGGATTGCGCTCTCGTTCGTCAAGAACCGGGCACCCGAAATCAAGTCCCGTGATGCGGAGGTGTCGCAGTAATGGAAACGAGCGCAATCGTGATGATGATCATCGGTATCTTGATCATCTGGGGCGGCCTGGCCGCGAGCATCGTCAACGCGGTGATCAAATCCAGGAAGAAGGGTACGGATACCAAATCCTGATGTACGGAGCCGGGGCGGCGCGGGGGAGATCACCCCTGCGCCGCTTTGTCATTTTCAGCGGACCGCGGGACAAGATCCGTCTTGCGCGCCGGGGTGTCGTGCTGTTCGCGTAAACGCGGCTTCTTTTTCTGATCCATGCTTCGTCCCTTGAGGGCCGGGGTCCGTTTGCAACCCGAATCAAACCTTCTCCCGCCGCGGGGTGCTACGATGGGATCGAGGGAGGGAAGGCTTCCATGTACGAATGGAACGAGATGGTGCAGCGGATGGTGGATTGGCTGGAGGCGAACCTGACGGAGCATCCGACGCTGCTCAAGATGGCGGAGCATCTCGGGTACTCGCCGTACTATTGCTCCCGGCAATTCAACCGGTTCACCGGGACGACGATCCGCGACTATGTCTGGTCCCGCCGCCTCAGCCGTGCCGCCCTGGAGCTCCGCGACACGGACCGGCGGGTGCTGGACATCGCCGTCAAGTACGGGTTCTCATCGCAGGAGGCGTTCACGCGGGCCTTTCACAAGGCGTTCGGGTTGACGCCCGCGGCCTACCGGAAAGCCCCCCGCCCCATCCCGCTTTCGATTCGCGTGGAGGTGTTCTCGCCCTATCACTATCGGATGAGGGAGCGGATCAAGATGAGCGAAGCGCGCGTAAAGCCGGTGGAGGTCAAGGTGGAGTTCATCCCGGCCCACAAGTTCATCGGGATCTGGGATCCGGACGCCACGGACTTCATGAGCTTCTGGGACAACGGACATTCGTGCGACGAAGTGTGCGGCACGCTGGAGAGCATGTCCCATCATGTGCTTCCCGGGCAGCTTACGCAAACGGCGGGTTGGTTTTACAAGGACGGGAAGAAAGGGTACCTGTACGGCATTCCCGTTCCGCTGGACTACGACGGTCCCGTCCCGGAAGGGATGGAGTGCCGGGTCATTCCGGAATCGGAGTACCTCGTCTTCCATCATCCACCCTTCGATTATCTGCGGGACAACGGGCCGGTCATGCGGGCGGTCGAGGACATGGCGTGGCATTTCGATCCCCGGACGATGGGGTACGAATGGGATGAGGAGACCAAGCAGGACTACCAGCGGCATTTCCCGGAAGGGTACGGGTACGCCGTACTGCGGCCGATCCGGAAAATCGCGACCTGAGGACGGCTGCGCGAAAAAACATGCCGCTCTGGCCCATGAGCGGCTTTTTGTATTTGCGATGAATAAAGTGCCGGTTTAAAATATAAAGAAACACTTAACTTTCCGCTTGGGGTGTGGCGCATGCTGGTATGGATGTTGCGACAGGTGATGGCGGAGAAAGGGATCTGGACGGGGGCTGCGCTGAGAAGATTGCTGATCGAAAAGGCGAATTACCGTATTTCCGCAGCAGCCGTTGGTGCATTGATAAAGAATCAACCCCGGCAGATGAAGGCCGAAACGCTTGACGCGCTTTGTACGGCGTTGGAATGTACGCCCAATGATCTGTGGGTGTATATCCCGCCCCGGATGGTCAAGGAGGCGTCATCATGACGGTCAGGCAAATTCTCCCCTTCGGGGATCCCCTGTTGACCCAGCACAAAATCGAACGGTTGGATGTGATTCGGCAGACCAATCGGGAGCCGGTCTGAGCGAAGCCGCTCGTCGGGGAGCCGCAAAAACATGGACGCAACCACGGGTTGCGCGGCTCCGGGAGCCGACGTAACCAATGCGTTCTTCCCATTTCCGCACGGCGGCACTAGAATGGACTTATCAATTCACGGGAAGGCGTGTGGTGCATGACCTTCGGAGAGAAACTGAAAGCAGAACGCATGAAGAAAGGCTGGACGCAGGACGAACTGGCCGAGAAGCTGTTCGTCAGCCGGCAGTCCGTCTCGAAATGGGAGAACGGCGCGAATTACCCGAACATCGAAATTCTGATCAAGCTCAGCGACCTGTTCGGCGTGACGGTCGACGAGCTGTTGAGGAGCGATGAACAGTTGACCAGACAGGTGATCCGGGACGGCAAGCAGCTCAAGTATCCGCGGCTCAAGGCCTTTTTCGACCTGCTGTTCATGGCGGGGGTCGTGATGCTCGTGGTCAAAATCGGCATCCTGCTGCTCAACAAGGTGGCGTCGCTCGACATTCCGCTGATCGGCGGGACGTTCCTGTGGAATTTCGGGTCGCTGTTCCTGATCGTCGTTGCGGGGATCGGCTCGAACGCGCTCAAGGACAAGTACAAAACATCCGGATGACGAGAAGGGCCATTTCCGGTTGGCGGAAATGGCCCTCGTCATGTTCCGGCCGGTTATTTCGGCTGAAGGTACCCTTCGGCCTTCAGCAGCTCGGCGATCAGGACGCCGCCGCCGGCCGCGCCGCGCAGCGTGTTGTGCGACAGCCCGATGAACTTGTAGTCATGCAGCGAATCTTCGCGCAGCCGCCCGGCGGACACCCCCATGCCGCCTTCGAGATCGCGGTCGAGCTTCGTCTGCGGGCGGTCGTTCTCCTCAAAGTACGTGATGAACTGCTTCGGCGCGCTCGGGAGTCCGAGCTCCTGCGGCCGGCCCTTGTATTCCCGCCAGCACGCCAGAATTTCGTCCTTCGACGGCTTCCGCTCGAACGAGACGAACACGCTCGCAAGGTGGCCGTCCGTTACGGGCACGCGGATGCATTGCGCCGTGATGACGGGCGCGTCCGCCTTGACGATTTGTCCGTTCTCCACGCGGCCCCAGATGCGCAGCGGCTCCTGCTCGCTCTTCTCTTCCTCGCCGCTGATGTAGGGAATGACGTTGTCGACCATCTCCGGCCATTCGGCGAAGCTTTTGCCGGCGCCGGAGATCGCCTGGTAGGTCGAGACGACGACGCGGGTCGGCCCGAACGCCTGCAGCGCGTGAAGCTGCGGCACATAGCTCTGAATGGAACAGTTCGGCTTGACCACAATAAAACCGGTGGAGGTGCCGAGCCGTTTGCGTTGGGCTTCGATCACTTCGAGATGGGCATGGTTGATCTCGGGAATGATCATCGGCACGTCCGGCGTCCAGCGGTGCGCCGAGTTGTTCGACACGACCGGCGTTCCCGTCTTCGCATAGGCTTCCTCGAGCGCCCGGACTTCATCCTTCTTCATGTCGACGGCGCAGAAAATGAAATCGACGCCCGACGCGACCTCTTCCACCTTCGACGCATCCTGCACCACGATATGTTTCACTTGTTCCGGTATCGGCGTGGACATTTTCCAGCGATTCTTCACGGCTTCTTCGTACGTCTTGCCCGCCGAATGGCTGCTGGCCGCGATGGCCGCCACTTCGAACCAGGGGTGATGTTCGAGCAGCTGCACGAACCGCTGGCCGACCATCCCCGTGCCGCCGACGATGCCCGCCTTGAGCTTGCGTGTCATGGTTCCTCAACTCCCTCTATAGTAAATGTCGATCGTCTGCCTGATGGTTCCCGGCGTTCGCGGGCAAATAAAAGCCGCCCCGAGACGCTTCGTCCCAGGGCGGGAGACGATCCCGCGGTACCACCCGGATTCGCCGGCCCGTCGCCGGGACCGGCCTCAGCGAGTACGCCGCCGCGCGCCCGATGCGCAGGCGGTCATACTCCGGCTCTGTAACAGGAGCACCTGTCGCACCATCCTCCGGATCCGCGGGGACCGGATTCCGATGCGCTGCTCGGAGGCTTTCTTCAACAAAGACGCTCTGCTCCTTCCCAGCTCCCGGAGCTCTCTGGAAGAGCGCACCCTTTGTCTACTCGTCTCGTCATCGCATTTCGATATGAACATTATCTTTGAATGTACCAGAAATCCCGGGCGTTCGCAACCCGTTCGGCGATGCGATTGTCGTTGTTCTGTGATATTGTCAGGGTGTAACTGTTCCGTGAAAATGTCAGTATGGATAAGAAGGAGCAGGTTACCTTGACACGAGAAGAACTGAAGCGTGCAATGGTTCTAGACAAATGGATCAGTGGGCATCTAACGGAAACCGATGTTGCTTCTGCTTTGGGAATCTCCGTCCGTCAAGCGTATCGGCTGAAAGCCAAATACGTCCATGGAGGTGCACAAGCGTTGGCCCATCAGAATCGGGGGAGAAAACCGATTCACACGCTGTCGGACGAACTCAAGCAGCGGGTGGCGGATTTGTACCGCGGACCGTATCACGGCAGCAACGCTGTCCATTACGCCGAACTGTTGCAGGAACGGGAAAACATTAAGCTTAGCGTTTCTTCCGTCCGTCGTATCCTCATCGAACATGGTCTAAAGCTGCCACGCACCAGACGGTCTTTCGTCAAAACTCACCGACCTCGAACTCGGAAGCCACAAGCCGGCATGCTCTGGCAAATCGATTCCTCCCCTTTTGCGTGGTTGGAGGATCGAGGTCCGTCGTTGACCTTGCATGGGATCATCGACGATGCAACAGGCGAGGTGCTGGGTGCTGTGTTTCGTCCAACCGAAACGTTTGAAGGCTATGCCATGGCGATGATGCAGGCTCTGCGCAGCAGAGGCGTTCCGATGGCTTTGTATAGCGACCGCCATACGATCTTCCGTTCCCCTCAAGAAGCTTTGACGCGGGAACAGGAATTGGCGGGAGAAACCAAGCCCTTATCCAACTTCGGGAAGGCTGTGGCCGATCTGGGGATCACCCACATCAAGGCCTTATCACCCCAAGCCAAGGGAAGGATTGAGCGGCTATGACAAACCTTCCAGGATCGTCTGGTGATCGAACTTCGCTTGTTAGGCGTCTGCTCCGAACAGGAAGCCAATCGGGTTCTACCATCCTTGCTAAAGAAGCACAACCGTCGCTTTGCCGTCAAACCGCAGCAAGTCGAGTCTGCTTATCGCCCGCTTCCCAACGAACTAAAGCTTGAACATGTATTTAGACGCCGCGAAATACGCAAAATGGGAGGCGGACAAACCTTTTCTTGGAACGTTAAATGCTACACTCCAACACCTGTAAAGGGCTTGCCATTAATGGGAACCCAAGGCTGTAATCGAAGTTCGGGAAACGATGCAAGGCGAGGTGCTGATTTGGCATAACAATCGGGCTTGGATTTGCACAGAAACCACTCGCCAAGCGAAACCCGTCGCAAATGTCGTAAATAAAAAGAGCGAGCCTGCGACGCCACGCAAGCCCGCTGCGGATCATCCCTGGAGAAAGGGATTCACCAATACGCGCTTTCAGCGTAGCATAGCTCGTTAGAGCAACGCAAGTGAATGATCGTCCCGTCAATCGGCGAAAGCATCGGATGAGTTCCGCGATTGTTTCAGAGCTTTAAGCCCCAGCGCCAGCGCACCGGCCAGCCCTGCATTTTCGCCCAATCCCGGGGGAACGATATAGCTGTCGATTCGATCCAGAATTTCCTCCGACTGAACATACCCGTTCAGATTCTTACAGACTTCGCTGCGAATAAGCGGAAATAACTGCTGCTGATGCATGACGCCCCCGCCCAAAATCACTTTTTTTGGGGACAGCATCAGGATGACGCTGCTTACGGCCTGACCGATATAGAACGCCTCGATTTCCCAGGCAGGATGATCGGCAGGGATTTCACTCCCTTTTACACCCCATCTTGCTTCAATCGCAGGACCGGACGCCATGCCTTCCAGGCAATCGCCATGATAAGGACAAACGCCGGCAAAACGGTCTTCGGGGTGGCGCCTTGTCAGCACATGACCGCCTTCGGGATGGACAAGCCCGTGAACAAGCTTGCCTTCCGAATAGACACCTACGCCGACACCGGTACCTACCGTGAAATAAACACAACTGTCAAGCCCCTTTGCAGATCCCCAAGTCGCTTCGCCGTAAGCGGCTGCGTTCACGTCGGTATCCCATCCGAACGGTACATCATAAAATTTCCTGAGAATATCCAGTAACGGATAGTTTGCCCAACCCGGTTTCGGGGTCGTCGTGACATATCCATAAAAGGGGCTCTGAGGATCGAGATCTAGCGGGCCGAATGACCCGATCCCGATAGCTTCCACTTGCTTGTCTTTGAAATAATCGATGACGCTTCCCATTGTTCGTTCGGGAAGCTCCGTAGGAAAACTTACACGCTCTTCAATGACGCCGTGTTCATTTCCTATGCCGCATACAAATTTGGTACCGCCTGCTTCGATTGCGCCTATACGCATCTCTCAAAACCTCCACCAAACCTCGAGACTATCTTTTGAATGTTTTCATTTCCTCCAGAACCGTATCTTCATAGGCATGCTTATGGCCGAGAAGGATGTCCTGAACGGCAACAGGCTGGCCGATCGTCGCCGACTCCAGCGCGGCAAATACGACCCCCAGAGCCTCAAGCCCCCGTTCCGCGCTTGAGACCGGCGGCTTGCCATCCGCGATCGCCTCCCACAACTCCGCATAGGAATGGGCAAATGGATCGTCCGCCACATCCGGCGCATAACGTTCGATGATCTCGGCCATCGGCATGATTTGTCCGTTCTCAAGGGACGCTTGGCGGCCCGGGCGGAAGCAGCCTTTGCTGTCGTAGATCCACACTCCGCCGGTGCTCTCCCCGTGTGCGGCCGTACTGCACATCCAGTGTCCGAGCCCGCCGTTCTCGAAACGGAAAACCGTGACCGACGTATCTTCGCCGGTCGGATGAATCGTCGTATCCCCGTTGCTGAGCTGCTTCTCGAAAATTTGCATAAGAGAAAACTTCTTTGATCGGACCGTTCACTTCCGTGAAAAAATGGGTGCGGTGGACGCCGTGATCGTTGATCCATCCCGCACCGGCCCTTCCCTTCATATGCCGCCAAGCCGTTCCGGCAAAAAATTTGCGGCCGAGCGTAACCGTGGCGTAATCCATGATCATGTAGACGGATCCGATGATCCCGTCTCGAATCGCTCTCGCCATCGCACATTGCCTGCCCCCAAGGCACTTGGTTCGGCCAATGTCAGAACCCTGCCGTATTTGGCCGCATCGGCTAGCATCTTTCGTCCGAATGAGGGCGATATGACTAGCAGCTTCTGCATTTGCACGTGAACGCCCGCTGCGAAACAGTCCTCCGCTACCGTATGATGCAAATCATAATCGAGCAGAACGGAGACCACGTCCAGGCCGGCTTGCTCCAGCATCCGGCGGTAATCCGTATTACTTCGGGGCGGCTCCCCATCGGCTTCTCGGCTTCAGCCGCAAACGCTTCGGCCCGCTCCGCCTTCAGATCGCAAACAGTGGTAAGCCTCGAACGTCTCCTTGCCTGCACGTTAACTACTCAAACCCTTCCAAAAGCGCCACGGAAATGACCCGCAGTCGGTAAAACCAAGTTTCATATCGTGTGTCTCTCCTGGTTGCTGCCCAATTTATGGTCCGTACTGGTTACCCTTACTTCTTGTTGTCAAACACAAATACGTCGAAAGTCGCACTCACGCTACCGTCTGCGCTGGTCGCTTTAATCTCGGCCGAGCCCATTTGCAGCCCTTTCACGATGACGCCGTCTTCCGCCGTTTCAACAGCCGCGATTGCAGGGTCGCTTGTTTCCCACCTGATCTGCTGTGAGGAACTGAACGGAAGAACAGCGGCCGCCATCTTTCGGCTTTCGCCTACAGGTACATCCAGCGAGTCCTTGCCAAACACAATTCGAAGCGGCTTTAAACCATCTGGGTCTTCATCGCGCCAAACCGATCGCATCGGATAGTAGTGAGCCTCATTTAGCGTCACGCCGCCTTCCGCGGTTAACTCCAGCCCGCTGCTTGTCGGATCCGGGAAAATAAGGTTGGACAAAACAATTTCACCGTCGTTCACAAACAGTTCAACGCTCGAAGAATCTACGAAGAATCGAAGCTTAATCTTATTGTTGATCAGCCTTACCGGCGCCGACATCGTTTCTGCAAACCCTTGCTCAAACGAAGTTTCGCCCGAATGCGTCCGATCGAAGGTAAGTTGCCCGGTCTTGGCGTCATAGCTCACAACGGTCGCTTGGTCGTTTCCTTGTCTCAAATTGAAGGTAAATTTCGCATTCGGCTGGACGGTTAGTTCCGTTTCCAGCTCATAAGACGTTCCTTTAATACCTGCGAACGGATTATGCCCGCCATCCAATGGCTGCTCAGGCAGAGACACTTTCTTGCCCCGTAGCATTTGCAGTTCTTCAACCGGCTCTTGAATCAACCGCAAGCCTTGACCCTCCACCTCCCTAAGCCGCAGTTCCCGTGGGATTGACATATTCCCTTTCCATCCGTCTGTCGGCATAGCGAATGGATAACGCCAGTTGGACATCCAGCCCAGCCATATGCGGCGTCCGTCAGGGATATCGGAGTAGGACACGGCAGCATAGAAATCTTTTCCGTAATCGACCCACAGCACGTCCGAAGGCTTATTGTCATTTGTAAACGTTTTGCCGTCGAACGACCCTATGAAGTATTGCATGGTTGACCCTTTGGTTAGCGCATTGTTGCCTATGCTCACGGTCAACACCCACTTCTTCTCTTTGGTTCCTTCCACAGGCAACTCGAATAAATCCGGGCACTCCCAGACTGCTGCATGCGAACCTTGATCGCTCCCGAACTCGCTGGCTAGCTCCCATGTTTTCAAATTAGGCGACCTGTAGAATCGAACACGGTCACCGGCAGAGACGATCATGACCCAGGAATCGCTCGGTTCGTGCCAGAACACTTTCGGATCCCTAAAATCTTTCAGCCCTGGGTTAGGTATGACAGGATTCCCCTCGTATTTCGTCCACGTTCTGCCCTTATCTTTACTGTAGGCAATACTCTGGGACTGGACGCCACCTTTAAAATGGGTAAAGATCGCGACAAGACCCGCTTTGCCTCCGAAAAATCCGCTTGTATCGTTCCAATCGACCACCGCGCTGCCGGACCATATTTCCCCCAGCGAATCCCTGGCAAGAGCGACATCCAAGTGCTCCCAATGGACCAAATCCTTGCTGACCGCATGTCCCCATTGCCCACTGTTTTGATAAAACTGATGGTACTCGCCCTCAAAATAGACCATCCCGTTCGGATCGCTCATATTGCCGTACGGCGGAGACAAATGATATTGGGGACGGTATCGTTCCGTATAATAGTTCGGATCGCTCGAATATTGGTAAGCCGTTTCGCCTTTCGAGAGAGAACTTCCCTTAAAAGATCTCAAATTGTCGCAACCTGTCAATAGAACTGTTACTACCAGTCCTGTGAGTACAATTGCAGCTGTTACGGCCGTCCAGACCCATGATTTCTTACTCATGCTACCTCACGCTCCTTTCCCGAACCCCAAATGTTACGAAGAGTCCACGCTTCCAGCTCAAACTTTACATAACCCCCGTCTGCGAAAATCCGCAGCCCGTCGCTGCCTTTAGAAGGATAAATTCGATTCGTAATGACCCGCTCGCCTTCATTTGCAAATATCTCTACGGACGACGTATCCACGAAGATGTGCAACTTGATCGATCCATCCTTGCATTCTAGCGGAGAAATGCTTATATGCTGGTTCCCGGTTCCTTCATAATCGCGCTTCATTAGCAGCTGCCGGTCTTCCACTCTGTAGGTGACAACCGTCTCTTCCTTACCGTCGTCAGAGCAACGCAGTTTGATGCCGAATTCTTTCACGTCTGCGGTAAACTCGATGCGGGCTTTCAGTTCGTAGCTTACACTCCTGAACCCGTTAATGCTGATCTGTCCGGATTCAATCGTATGGCTTCCTAATGCATAATACATTTCTCTCAGCAGTTTAAGTTCTTCCACTGGTCTCATGTAAAGTTTACCGCCCTCACCTTGAATGAGTTCCCGCGGAATCGTCATCGCACCTAACCAACCTCGGTTTGGCGCTTCAGTAATCGCTTTAGAGCCCCACGATTCCATCCAGGCCATCAGGATGCGGCGATTCTGATCATCTACCAGTGTCTGAGCTGCATAGAAGTCGTATCCGTAATCCAACATATCATGATAGTGATAATCGAATTTGCCGGTTTCATAATTCATTTCACCACTGAAATACATGTTTCTGGCTGAAATGTTCATAGGTGATATGATCAAAAAATGACGGTCCTTGAGTGGGAATAAATCCGGGCATTCCCACATATCCCCGAACGTGCCGTCGCTCTCTGCGGCGACACCCATGTACATCCAACTCTTAAGATTCGCCGAACGGTACAAATGGATTTTGCCGTTTCCATTTTTACCGGAACCGACGACCATATACCATTGATCCTCATATTTCCATACCTTCGGGTCACGAAATCCGACGCAATCTTTCTCCGGCGGCTCTGCGATAACCGGATTACCCTCATATTTCTCAAAATGAATGCCGTCTTCACTTCTCGCGATACATTGTGTTTCCTTGATTTTGTTGTCTTCCACATGTCCGGTATAAATTAACGTTAATACTCCGTTATCATCCACTGCTGAACCGGACCAACAGCCGTGGCTGTCCAGTGTTCCCTTGTCGTACCATTCGGAAGGCGCTAATGCGATTGGTAAATGCTCCCAATGAACCAGATCCTTAGATTTCGCATGCCCCCAGTGCATCGGACCCCATTTGGGGCTGTACGGATTATGTTGATAGAACAGATGGTATTCTCCCTTGTAGTAGACGAGACCATTCGGGTCATTCATCCAGTTTACAGGAGGCATGAAATGATAATGCAATCGATGCGGGTCGTTGGCGATCGATTTGCTAACATTTGCGAGTGCTTTATTTCCTGAATTTATCGCTTCCTGATGGGCGGCTTGCCGCTCTACATTGGTTTCTTTTGTCACTAGTTTCATCTCCTTAACCCTTTACACCGGACATTGTAATACCTTGAATGTAATAGCGCTGCAGTACAAAGAACAGAATGAGGATCGGCACGGTCGCGATCGTATTGGCCGCCAGTACCTTCGTCCATTCCGTGCCTGCCATCGAAGTGAAGTTTGCAATGGCGACCTGAATCAACTGCTTTCTATCATCATTGATCACGACTAGCGGCCATAGATAGGCATCCCAGTTTCCCAGGAAGGTGATGATTCCAAGCGTGATCATGGCAGGTACCGCCGCAGGTAATACGATCACCCGGTAAATTTTCAACCACGATGCGCCATCAAGACGCGCGGACTCCAATATTTCAGTGGGTATCTCTTCGAAAAACTGTTTCAGCAAAAAAATGCCGAATACAGACAGCATGGATGGAATAATCAAACCTTTAAACGAGTTAAGCCAGCCCAAGTTGTTGATCAGCATGTAGTTGGGCACAAGCATGACTTCTCCCGGAATGATCAGCGCGCTCATGAACAGGACAAATATGACAGAGCTCCCGCGAAATCTCAATTTCGCAAATGCAAAGGCCGCCAGCGAGTTGATAAGCAATACAAGAACTGTCACAGTAGAAGCAACAAACAGCGTATTGAATACATAACGTAGAAACGGGTGTTGATCGTCGAATAACACATCGATATAATTTTGAAAAGTCCAATTTACGGGAACGAGCAAGTGCCAGCTTACCTGTGTGGCATACTGAAATAACTCCTCGTAGGAGCGCATGGATCCAAGGACCATCCATACGATTGGGAGCAAGCAAACAACTGCGATCACTGTCATTAGCAGAAAATGAATGGTTCTAAGCACCTGCCTTCGCACCCGCCTTCACTCCTTTCTAATGATTGACTTTTGACCGCAAGAAAAACATTTGAAAGACCGAAATGATCAGAATCATGAAGAACAGAATGAAAGCCGCCGCAGACGCATAACCCATCTTCATTTGCTCAAACGCTGTTTTATAGATAAAATACACAATCGTTTCAGTAGAGGAATTTGGCCCCCCATTCGTGAGCACAAATACAAGCCCTGATAATTTAATGGCGTCAATCGTGGTAATAATAATGACGAACGCCGTTGTTCTTTTTAGAAGCGGCAATGTGATATAGAAAAACTGCTTGACTTTCGATGCACCATCCACGCTCGCCGATTCATACAGATCGTGCGGGACGTTGTTCAAACCAGCCAAAAATACGACCATGAAGAAGCCAGCCGCTTTCCATATGCCCAGAATAATTACACCGTTCATCGCAATATCAGCATTTGACAGAAAGCTGATCTTGGGAATGCCGACTGCGCCGAGCAGAACGTTAAGCAATCCGAAATCTCTGTTGTAAATCAGCTTGAACACCGTGCCGGCCACCGCTGTTGATATGACGACCGGAACAAAAAAAGCGGTTCGGAAAAAACCGGTGTATTTATACTGGGGTTTGACAAGCAACGCCAATCCCAGAGCGATAGCCGATTGGACTGGAATGACGATAATGGCAAAATAAAACGTATGCTTGATGCTGGCTATAAACTTCGAATCCTGTAGCAGATTCACATAATTTTTAAAACCAACGAAAGTTTTGCTGCCGCTGACCAGCATGTAATCGGTAAAGCTGTAATAAAAGGCTCTCGCCATCGGAATAAATACAAACACAAGAAGCAGGATAAAGGCAGGCAATACGAAGAGGATGCCTGTTATCTCGTCACCTTTACGAAGCGATTGCGATTTGCCCAATATCACGCAAGTCCTCCCTCTTATATATTTAATAAATTGCGAATGAAAAGGATGGGAGGGATCTCCCACCCCATCGCCAGCATGATCGGTATTGCTATTTCCATTCCTGGATCGCACGGTCAATCTTCTTCACAGCATCCGCAACGGCAGCGTTAACATCTCTGTTGCCCTGGCCGACATCCTCGAACAGCTCGCGGATCGCAGTGCTTACCGCTGGATAAGCCGGTGTTATCGGTCGAGGTCTGCTGTACTTTTGAAGCTGTTCTACAAATATGTTATACGGATACTCCTTCATCAACGGCGTCTGATCGACTACCGAAGTTCTAACCGGTAAGCCCCCGGCCATGTCCGTATAAATCTTCGCGCCTTCAGTGCCGGTTATATAGTTGATCAGCTTCCAAGCTTCCTCCGGATGCTTTGTGTCCGCATTAATACCGAACGCCCAGCTTCCGTTAGCCATCACCTGTTGCTTTTCTTTTGGCAACGGAGCGACATCCCAATCCTCGCCCAATTTGAAATTGGGGAAGTTGTTCGTAAAATGCGGCAGACTCCAGCTCCCGTCCACGAACATCGCCACTTTACCTGTCGGGAACGGATCAGGCGGCAATTCAAGCGGCGATACTTTGTATTTCCAATACAGAGATTGATAGAAGGTAAGTGCATCTATTGACTCTTGCGAATCCAGATAACCTTTGGCGGTGGTTCCGTCGGGACTCAGCACATCGCCTCCGAATTGCCATATGATCGGCATCTTGAAGTAAGCGGGGCCTTCTCCGCTGCCAAAGCCTTGAGCAGGATCGAGTCCGTAAATTCCGTTGGCCGGATCGGTCAATTTCTTGGCTGCATCGAGGACCTGGTCCCAAGTCCAAGCTTCATCCACATTTTTAGATGGAAACGGAATCCCTTTGGCTTCAAACATTTTTTTTGTTGTAAAACAAGGCAATATTTGCCTCGGAAAGGGGGGCGATATAGATTTTTCCGTTATATTTCATGGACTCCACGATTCCGTCGGGAATATCTTCCAGGTTTCCGTCCGCTTCAAAAAACGGAGTCAAATCGTATAAAGCGCCTGCGTACGCGTAAGAAGGCATGGTCGGCGAATCGATCGCAATGACGTCAGCCGCAGTTTTCCCCGCCAGAGCGGTGCGAAGCTTCGTTTCGTACTGGTCGTACGGAATATTCTCGAGTTCGACCTTGATACCAGGATTTTGGGCTTCAAAGTTTTCAATCAGCTTGTTGATGGCGGCATTCTCCGCGTCATTGCCGTTCGGACGCCAAAACTTAATGGTCACGGTTTCCATCTCCGTTGCGTTTCCTCCGCTTTGCGACTCATTGGAAGCATTCTTCATTTGATCCCCGCTGGAATTGGAGCATGCGGCCAGCACAGTCAAGACCATGGCTATAGCCAGCAACAAGCTAAACATTCTTTTCATTCTCAGGACCCCTTTCATATTTTGCTTGCAAATCAAATATATCTGATTGATGTCAAATTTGATTTCGCTAATTTTGGAACTTGACTTTCAAAATCTTTGGAAGCAATTCAGCTTTCATGAGCTTTATTTCTATGTTGCTCCCTGTACACGCTTGGAGACACGTGAAAAAACTTCTTAAATGCGGTACTGAAGTAGCTTGAATTGGTATAGCCGACAAGTTGGGCAATGTCGGTTAACTTCAGATCGGTATCTTTCATGAGCTTCTCCGCTTTTTTCATCCTAACCATCAACAGGTAATCACTGAAATTCATCTTTGTGTACGTTTTAAACAAAGAAGACAAATAAGCTTCGTTGAAATGAAATAGTTCGGACAGCGTGGCAAGAGTGAGCTCGCAGGAATAGTTCTCCTGGATATATTTGCAAATTAATTCAATCACGCCTTCTCCGGAAGTGGTTTTCTGCGATTGAATTAACTGCATGACGTACTCGGCAAATTCCATTATTTTTCTGAATACGATGTCCTGAGAAGAAAATTGCCATATCGCGAACATGCAGGACAAAGACAGTTCTTGCAGTTTCTCCTGATCACTGCCGTATCTGGCTGCCAGTGATCTAATCATGATCACAACACGAACAGCCAAGAAAGAGAAATTAATCGTCGATAGTTGTTCGTTCGGAAACAGTAATTGCGAGAGCAGGGTTTGAAATGCTTGCTTGTTTCCTTTCTCGAGTTCAACAACCATACGCCTCTCGGTCTCCGTAGATAAATCTTGTGTGACCGGGGTGATATGGATCGAGCCTGCATTTCCTTGAACTTTCAAGCCCCAATCCAGCAGGCTTGAGGCGTAGCCGTTTTTGAAATCCTCCAGTGAATGGACAACCTTGCCGATCCCGACTTTCATATCGAGCTTAAGAATATTCTTAATTTTTTTTTCCAGGTCCAAGACGAAAGCATTAGTCTGAGCTTCCAGTGCCGATAGCGAATCGGACATTAGAATAAAATGCATCATATTGGGTAACGTTAAATCCTGAAAGCAAAGGATCTGGCTCGTTGAGTTCGCCAGCTCCTTGCATAAAAGACGGAAAGACAAATATAGCAAATCCAGTCTGCTCCGGTTCTGTTCAATGCGTTTTTCCGGTATTTTCATTTCAGCGGTGATGAATTGGAAATTATTGTAATCATTAATGTTTTGCAATTTTAATTGAACTAACCGATCCTGCACGAATGGACCACTTGTCCATTCGTTTTTGACCAGCTGGTACAAAAATTGCTCCTGTTGTTCGGACAACAATTGTTTCAGTTGCCATTCTTCTTTTTTTCTTTGGTTCTCTTCCTGTTTCTCCCGATCAAGCTCTTCCTTGATGCGCGTTAGCAGTTCAAGCAATTCCTTGCGCGCAACCGGTTTAATCAAATAATCGACAATCCCCGCCTTAATGGCGGCCTTCGTATATTCAAAATCCGAGTATCCGGACAGCACGATTATTTTGGTGTTTAAATATCTTGACGAGCACTCGTTAAAAAACTGAACCCCATTCATGACCGGCATTTGAATATCCGTAATGACGACGTCAAATTTTTGCTGCTGCATATAAGACAGCGCTTCCTGTCCGTTGGAAGCCTCGGCAGCAATTTGAAATCCTAGGCTGTTCCAATTTATTTTCGCCTTGATACTTTCTCTTACGCCTATCTCATCATCTACAATCATTACACGGTACATAAGATCAACTCCTCAATGTTTTTTCGCGTCCTTACCCATCAGGCGGATGATCGTCTGGTGAAGCCAATACACGCGTGCGGAAGCATAAGCTAAAGAATCGGCAGCTTGAACAAAATCGTTGTTCCTTCTCCCGATACGGAATTCAGTTTTATTTCGCAAGCATCCCCGTAATATAATTGGCATCGGGCCAATACATTGCGCAAGCCAATCCGGTTTCCTTCGCTACTGAGTACCTCTGGCGCTACGGCCGAATCAATGGATGAATAAAGATCTTCAATCTGGTCCTGGCTCATTCCTATGCCGTTATCCTTCACACTGATATAGAGAGTCTTGTCCTTTATCCGGATTTCCAAGTCCACTTTGGCAATTTCTTTGTAATCAACGCTGTATTTGATAGCATTCTCCACAATCGGCTGAAGAATAAATTTGATCAGCCTGCAATTTAAAGCTTCCTCATCCACGCTGATATTCATTACCAGTCTGTTGCCAAATCTCGATTTGAGGATCGAGGTATAATTTTGAATATATTTCAGCTCTTCGAACAAATAAACCGTATCTTCGTTTAATTTCAATGAATATGACAACATTTCGCTGAACTGCTCCGTAATGTTTATGACTTCTTCCGATTTCCCCTGAGCAGCCAGACCTCCTATTATCTCCAGCGTGTTATTCAAAAAATGAGGGTTGATCTGCAGCAGTAAAGCTTTGTATTCCGCATTTCTCCTTCTTATGTTCGTTTTGTATTCAGTCTCTATAAAATGGTTCAACCGGTCGATCATTTTTCTGAATACCAACACGACATAGCCGACTTCATTTCTTCTTTTCACGCGCGGGATCAGCGCATTCGCTCCTTTAAAATCCCCTTGTTCGGCCAGCTTCATCGCTTTGGTCAATTGGGACAAAGGCCGGGTAACTCCTGTTGAGATCGCGACTGATGCAATGACCGTACATCCAAGCAAAACGGCGCTCAGAATGATCATTCCCCTTCGAATCGCGGAAATGGGCTGAAATAATTCCTGCTCCGATACGACGCCGACAACGAACCAGTTGGGAATTTCCTCGACAGCTTGGGCAAATAATAGGTATGATTGATCACCGTCGCGAATCGTCAAATAACCGGAACGACGAGCCTTCTCAACGAGATCTAGGTGTTTCGATATAACCGGGTTGCTCTCGATATTCTGATTCAGTACGGTCCTTCCATCGTCAGATAACAGATAAGCTTGTCCCGTGCGGCCCAAACGAATTTGTTCCAACGGCTTTTGCAGCAGGTCGGTAGAAAAATTGATTTTGATTATACCCGCCGGTTTTAATAAATTGAGGTTTATCAGGGGCGAAACATAGCTGTTCACCATGGTTTGCCTCATTGACGATTCCGGTTGGTCAGGCTCTATATGCGCAGGTACCCAACTATTACCCCTTTTTACGAAATCATTGTACCAGGAGCTTTTGCGGAAAGACTGATCCAGTCTCCATATGCCTCCGCTGTCGTCGAAGACGGAAATAGAAAGGCTGTTTCTGTTGTTCGAGTAAACGGAGGATAAGAATTCCCTGAAGTGGGCCCTTAACATCGGATCGTCTTTGGCCATCGCATAATCCTGTGTGATGGAGCTGCTCAATACCTGATTCCCCATGTCCTTGAACTGTTTGGCGAGATTGTTCACATAAGTTGCATATTGTGTGATCGTTTGATCCGTAGAGGTGACGATCGAGTGACGAACCAGCTCTTCGGTTTTATCAGTCAACACAAAAGTCAAGATGATTACCGGTATCAGCAGCAAGACTGTGAACAGGATGACAATCTGATTGCGAAGAGAAAAGAGCATTTCCAGCACCTCACCTGTAGGAATAACCTGTTTGAACTGTTTTATACACCGTGACTTTTGATTGATAGTGCTTACATTCTTCAATACGAAGCGGCATTCATTTTGCGACATCCATATGGGATGCGAGTAAAAATAAATAATTTATTAATTTATACAGTAATGCGAAATATCTTAAACAAAGCATTTTTTAGTTCTGGCGTTTTATCATGTGGATCAATTCTAGAAATAAGCCAGGCATTAGATGAACTTATCGTCCAATACCAGAAAATGATTAACGAGTAACACTGCGAGTCCCATGATTACGAAAACTCTGACACGGTAGTGAGGACAATCAGAGTATTTTTACGCCTTGAAACGTTCGTATATAATCGAGCCATACGAACATGCGTTTTCCGCAATTGAAAAATACAGAGAAAAGCTGCGGAATTGTGCATAGGCACCGTCAACAATAAAGATTAAGACGATTTCATGATAGTTCAAGATCCCCGCCGAGCCATTAAGGCTAGGCGGGAACCTGCACTTTGATCGGTCGAGAAGAGTCTGTCAAGAATTTTGTGTAAACTCGGTTATGCCAATGTTTGGTGCCGGACTTGACATGGAGCCTCCAGCGGGCATGACTTCTCGCGATTGGGCGATGCTGGAAAGTGGCATCGCGTGGCTAACCAGCCTATCATGCCCGCCTCTCCATGTAAAGTCCTTTAGCGGACATGTACGCGGTCAGGGAAGTGCACCGTGAGTTGCAGCAGGATTTGTCCCCAGTTTTGAACACGACCTGTCCACTTGCGAAGAACGTCCATTGTCGCGAGATACAGCATCTTGAGCAGCACTTCATCGTTCGGAAAAATACTTTTTCCCTTTGTGACTTTGCGAAGCTGGCGGTGGTAGCTTTCAATCATATTCGTTGTGTAGATTAATTTACGCAACTCTGGCGAGTATTTAAAAAACGTTGCGAGTTCATCCCAATTGTTTCGCCATGAACGTACGATCAGTGGATACTGCTTGCCCCAAACCGCCTCGAATTGTTCCAATTCCTGCAAAGCAGCTTCCTCCGTTGGAGCAGTATAAATCGGGCGTAGCGCGGCAGTAACCTTCTTCAAATCTTTGTAGGATACGTATTTGATTGAATTGCGGATTTGATGGATGATACACTTCTGAATCTCTGTCTGCGGATAGCATGCGGCAATGGCATCGCTAAATCCTTTCAGATTATCGACGCAGATGATGAGAATGTCTTGGACGCCGCGATTCCTCAGATCGGTCAGAACACTCAGCCAGAACTTCGCGGACTCAAGGGCGCGCGTGGCCCTGTGTGGAGACGCTGCAGGTGCAGGCTCAAGCGAAGCCGATGGCCAAAAAAACAGCGGAACCTGCGCTTCCACGCAAGCCCGCTGCCAACCATCCCTGGAGAGCACCATTCTCCAGGAAGCAACTAGAGCAATTCCAGCGTAGCACAGCCAGCGGGTGACAGGCAAGATCCTCGGATGGAATGCCTGACCGGCTTGTCGCCTTTTGCCCGAAACGGCGAACCGGACGTCAAGGGCGGCGAAGCCGTCGTCGACAGACGATTGCCGGTTCACCGGCAACCCTTGACGGGAGGCGAGCTGTTTCGGATAATTCCGTTTCCCCGGTCAGGCACCATCCCTGACATTTTCACAGAACAATAAACCTGACATTTTCTCAGACGCTTGACACCCGTTCGGCGATGCGAGTCTGAGTCAAGCTAGTGTGGGCACCTTTTTTGGATTCTGGATGCGAACTTGAAAAGAACCTTTCCCTTGTAAGCGCTTTTGATCTTCTTCCTTATGGGATTGGCGATTCATTTTTCTGGTATTAGTATCCTCTAAGCCCTTTCAATGCCATGCCCGTTGTGCTACTCTGCCACGGCCCCCTAAGCAACCGGATCATCCCGTTAACGTATCCTTTGGTCGGTCGTATAACGTCC
>LZRT01000058.1 GCA_002159075.1 Bacillus thermozeamaize | reverse complement strand
CGTTGGAAAGGATGAGATTTCCGTTCCGGACCCGGATGGCAGACGACTTCCACTGGACCCGAAAGTAGCGCCGCCGACGGTAGGGAGGTTTGGCTTGAGGATCTGCCTTCCGTCGTTTACGCCAGGATTTGAGGGCAGAGTAGAAGCTCTGCACCACTGCGTCCGCGCTGTGGGCATGGAGCAGGCTCGAGTTGTGCCAACGCATCATGGATGACGCTTTTAGCCAGATTCCTTTTTTGCGAACAGCGCGCCAGAACGAAACCATTACACGGCTGTACAGTTCCCCTGCGGCCATGGCAAGCGCGTCCAATTGTTCTGTTTTAGGAAGTTTCATCCTGCGAACCGAATACACGTTCTCACTCCCTCTGTCTACATTGTACTGGAGTGAGAACATGGATGAAAGATGGAATTTGGAGTGCTAAACGCCCTTACCCACCGCTAAAGCAGTGGGCTTGCGGGCGGAGTTTCTTCTGTCATGCTCGGGTTGACGCCTTTACGGGATGAGGATCGATACCGGCTTCGCGCTCTTCCTCGCGGCGGCGGCCTATGACTTTGTCTGTCTGCGTTTTTATACCGGCCTCCTTCCGGTGGCGGGCGGCCTCGTCCTGACATGGGGGAGTCCGGCGTTTGGCGCGGTGCTGCTCGCCACAGGGCTTTCCGTGTTGCTGGCCGACCTGACGCGGCGGGCCGGGGAAAAGGAGCGCCGCTTGCAGCGGATACTGGATAATGAGCGGCGGCTCCGCTACGAACTGAGCAGGTGAAGATGAAGTTGCTGCATGCCTCCCGGGAAGCGGCCGGGATCGCCGAAGTGCGGGAACGGAACCGGATCGCGAGGGAGATTCACGACAGCGTGGGGCACAAGATTGCCGGCATCCTGTTTCAGCTGCAGGCGGCCAACAAGTTGTGGCAGCGCGATCGCGAGCAGGCGGCCGCCATGGTGGAGGGCTCCGTCGCCGCCCTCTCGGAAGCGCTGGAATTGCTCCGAGAGACGGTCCACAACCTGAAGCCCAGGCAGCCGTTGGAGGTGGCCTACATCCAGCGGATCATCGATCAGTTCACCTTCTGTCCGGTGCGCTTCAGCTTTCGCGGCGATTTTAACCAAGTGCCGCCCCATCACATGGAGGTGCTGGCCTCCACCATCCAGGAGGCGCTGACCAACGTCGCCAAATACTCGCAGGCGACGGAGGTGGACATCCGGATCGAAATCCGCGACGCCTTCACGCGGCTGGCCATCCGGGACAACGGCGTGGGGGCGGAAAAGATCAAGGAAGGCCTGGGCCTGAGCGGGATGCGGGAGCGGATCCGGAACATGGGCGGGACGGTGTCCATAAGCGGCAAGGACGGGTTTCTCATCGTCTGCCTGATCCCGAGAGAGGAAGGAAGGAGTCTCTTTGAAGGCTTGGAAGACGTTGATCGTGGATGATGACGCCCTGATCCGGGACGGGATCAAAATCCTCTTGGAACTGGAAGCCGATTTTCAGGTGATCGGAACCGCCGGTGACGGCCAGGAGGCGCTGGATTTCTGCTGGTGGGAGCGGCCGGATCTGGTCCTGATGGATGTCCGGATGCCGGTGATGGACGGCGTGCTGGGCACGAAGCGGATCAAGGAACTTTACCCTGAGGTGAAGGTGGTCATCCTGACCACCTTCCGGGATGACGAATACATTAAAGAGGCCCTCCGCAGCGGCGCGGAAGGCTACATCCTGAAGAACCAGCCGGCCGACAGCATCTTCCAACCGGGAGATCGCGCAGCGGCTCTATCTGAGCGAAGGAACCGTGCGCAACTACGTGACGGGACTGCTGGAGAAACTGGGGCTTAGGGACCGCACCCAGCTGGCCATCTTCTATCTCAAACATTTTGGGTGAACTTTTTGCGTGATTATGATGCATGCATGCGACGAAAAAACACCTCCCCGCCGGACCAACGGCCCGGGCAGCGGGAGGTGTTTTTTATTTTTGGGGATCCATTGAAGCGTGAACCTTTTTGGAATCCTTTTGAAGAGACGTTTGATATGCGCAAGCGATGTGGGATATGCGCAAACGAGCCGTTTTCGCTGCCTACGCCCTTCTTTTTCGGATGGCGATTCGCCACTGGGCATCGCCGGTCTGCTCAAAAAGGGTCACCTCATGCCCGTTTTTGACCGCCCAATGCGGCAGGCTGTCCGTCGCCTGCGTGCAATCGAAGTCGATCACCAGCTCATCGTCCGGCTCCAGCTGCTTCATCGCCTGTTCCGCTTCCACCAGGGGGAACGGGCAAACCTGCCCAATCACTTCCAGATGAACCCGCTTCATCACGCGATTCCTCCTTCTAGTCAGTCTTTTATGTCAGGTCTTCTATGTTCTAACAACTTAGCGCGCACAATTGCCAGTGTGCAAATGCCCCATTCACGCGCTCTGGATGGCTTCCACCGCCGTCTGCCGGCTTCGCTGTCTGGGGCGGACCATCAGGAAGTAGGTGGCCACCCAGGAACCGACGAGCATGAAGGGCACGGCCACCCATCCCTGCCACGCCAGCAGCGCCGTGTTCACCAGGCCGTTGCCGATGGTGCAGCCGCCGGCGATGCTGGCGCCGAAGCCCATCAGGAGCCCGCCGATGAAGCTGGTCACCATCGTCGAGGCCGAAGGCACGCGCCAGCGAAACTCACGGCTTCCCTTGGCCGCGATAAAGGAACCGACCAGAATCCCCAGCACCAGGAAGACGCCCCAGTCCAGCATTTTTGTCTCGCCGGTCACCAGATAGCCCAGCAGGTTGGCGCTCGGCGTCGTGATGCCGAGGCCGAACATCCGCCCCGTGGCCTCGCTCAACGGCCAGGCCAGCGTGGCGATAAGACCCACCAGCACCGCCGTGACAAACGGATGCCAGCGCTTTTCAAACAACAAGTGGGCCAGCCCTTTCCGACGCGGTGGGAGGGAGGGAATGCGGACGGCCGGCTGCTTCAGGTGCCGCCAGACCAGATACCCCGTCACGCCGGCCAGCAGGAGGATGAGCAGCCACGGCGACAGGCCGACGGTCTCGTAGATGGCGCCCTGTTCCACTTTGTACTGGCCGAAGAACTGGTTGAGCGGCTTCAGGGAACCGTGTTTCATCATCGCGCTGCTGGCCATGTAGGCAAAGAGGGCCACCCAGCTTCCGATCAGGCCTTCCCCCGCCCGGTACCAGGTGCCGGTGGCGCATCCGCCGGCGCACACCATGCCGACGCCGAACACGAACCCGCCCACGATGGCGCCCAGCCAGGCGAACGGAACCTTCGCCAGCTGGATGAGTCCGGCCGCCGACAGGAGGAAGATGCAGACGCTCTGGACGGTGATGGCCAGAAGGAAGGCCACAAACATCCGGCTCTCCCGCGTCAGGTACAGGTCGCGGAAGGCGCCGGTGACGCAAAAACGTCCCCGCTGCAGGACAAAACCCAGCAGGATACCGCAGAATAACCCGGAAATGATTGTCTGAATCATTCCATCATCTCCCATCATATTACTATGATATATGACGATTATAGGTTATTTAATCCGATACGACAAGTAGGAATGTGCGCGCGAAAGGTGGATTTTTTCCCTGACCGATGCAAAAAGGGTGAAACCTTTTTGGCAGGGATAGCGTCTATTTCCAATGGAGCAGATGATTGACAAAAAATATAAAAAAACCCTTTACTGAACTGGAAAATGCTTGTATACTATCTAATACGTTAGAATAGCCCAAGCTGTCACTGTCTTCCGAAGAGAGAAACATCCAAAATAAAGAAAATCCAATGTTGAGAAAGACATGCAAAACTTGGATCTTGCGGGAACGCCGTCCTGTCCAGCTATAATATGGTATCAGGATATCAGGAAGGAAATGCAGCCTATGATTGGCTATAATTCCTGATATTTTCACAATATGCAAGGATTGACACCGTGAAGGGAGTGATGTAACCTAATAGATGTGTGACGGCTGAACCACAATACCACTACGAAACAAGAAAAATGCATTGACAAAACATTTGGGAGGGGAAGATTCCGTGAGTCAGATTCGCAAGAGAACTGCGATCCTCCTGGTATTCGCACTTGTCGTGTCTTCCTTCGTCGGATTTGTCGGCGTTGGTACGGCAAGCGCAGCTGGGGATCAGTTGCAACGGATTGCCGGCGCGGATCGCTTTGAAACGGCCGCGAAAATCGCGGAAGCAAAGTATCCGAGCGGCAGCAACACAGTAATTGTAGCAAGATCCGATGATTTTGCAGATGGCTTGGCTGCCAGTGTGCTGGCGGGTGCCCTGAATGCGCCTGTTCTGCTGACCAAGTCCAATGATCTGCCTCAGGCAACAGCAGACGTCATCAAAAAGCTGGGCGCCAAGAAAGTTATCGTTCTTGGTAGCGAAAAAGCCATTTCCAAGAATGTGGAAGACGCTCTAAAGAACGCTGCTGGTGAAGTGGAGCGGATCGGTGGAGCAGACCGGGTTGAGACAGCCGTCAAGATTGCCCAAAAAGCTAAGAGCAGCGCAGAAGTGGCCTTCATTGTCAACGGTTGGACCTATGCTGACGCGATGACAGCAGGTGCTGCGGCTTTCGCCAAAGGGTATCCTGTGCTTGCCGTGAAAGCCAATGAACTGCCTGCAGCTGTGAAAGATGCGCTCAAAGCTCTCAATGTCAAGCAAGTGGTCATTGTCGGCGGTGAATCGGTTGTAAGCGCCAAGGTGGCGCAAGATATTGCTGCAGCTGGCGTGCAAGTCAGCCGTATTGCCGGTTCCGATCGGGTTGAAACCAGTGTGGAATTCGCCAAGTCCCAGTTTGCGAATGCTTCCGGCTATTCCATTGTGAATGGTTGGAACTTGGCCGATGCGGTTGGTGGTGCAGTATTTGCCAATCCGATTCTTTACACCTATACACCTGAAAGAAGCAACAATTTGCCAGCTAGCGTAAATGCATTGCTGGTGGAATCGCTGCAAAAGAACGGAAACACAAAAATCGCTGTACTTGGTGGATCCGTAGCAGTAAGTGATGCAACATATAAACAGCTAGAACAAGTAGTTGAAGAGAATGCTATCTTTGCAGTTTCATCAGTGACTGTTCTTAACGCAAAACAAATTCAAGTTGTGTTTTCTAAACAAGTAGATCCGAATAATTTAGGTTCTTATGATCTTGCTGGTGTGGCAATTCCAGCTGCATCCCTGGATCTTCAAAAGGATGGAAGAACTTTAATTATAAACATTCCGGCAGCTAACGTACCACCAAAAGGTGCCGATCGAGTACTAACCATATCGAATGTGAAACAAAAAGATGATGCGACTAAAGTTATCAATTCTTATGCGATAAGCCTAAGGTTTAACGATAGTACAGCCCCAAGCATTATCTCAGTTACTTCTGTAACAAGCGGTGTTGCTGCTGGTACAGTAAAAGTAAAATTCAGTGAACCGGTTGCTACTGTATCAGGTTTCCAGATTGATGGAACTAATGTAACCGGAACTCCGAATGCTGATTTTACTGAATACACGATTTCGAATGTACTACTTGATCCAACAAAAACGCATACATTGTCTGTTGCTGATGTAGCAGACTTTGTACCTGCACCAGATACGAACGTAGCAAACTTACTTACGAAAACATTTAATGTTGTAACTGACAATGTAGCACCGACTGTAAGCATTTCATCTAAAACTGACCGTATTCTCTATTTAACATTTAGCAAACCGATGAATTCTTCAACAGTAAATAATTCAAATATTACTGTGCGGGACGCTGGTGGCGGCTTAATAAGTGCAACAATTGGTCCAGATTTTAATGCTGCTGATACAACGGCGACCAGTGCGACTAAATATATTGTTTCCTTGCCAAAAGGACTGTATGCGACCCAAAACACTCACACATTCTCAGTTTCGTTCAATAACCAAGTATTAGACACAGTTGGTAATGCAATTGTTGCTCATACACAGCAAATTACAGTGTCAAAGGATACTACTGCTCCAGTAATTACAAGTTTGGGATACGAAACAAATACAGCTGGCAAAGTAACTGCGGTTGTTCTAAACCTGAGCAAAGGTTCAGAGCAAGTGGCAGCAGGTAGCTCTATTGCTGGAATTAAGGTTGTAAATCCAAACGGACTCGATGTTTCAAGCTCCTTCTTCGCTGGAGCAACAAAAACAGATCCGATTGCAGAGGGAGATACTAAAATTAAAATAACTTTGGGTAGTCCGACAGCCTATTCTGGTATCTATACGTTCTATTTCCCGGCAGGTTTCGTAACTGATTTCTCAAGTACAGGAAATAAATCTGCCGCAACAGTGTTAACAATCAACTTTACTGGTGCAGAACCAACCTTTAAATTAAATCAGTCTGATATTACACCAGCGGTAATGAATGCTGATGGCTCGCAATCCTTTAAGGTTGTATTTAGAAGCCCGGTTAAGGGTGGTAAAGTAGTCGGTTCTGCAACGGATGTTGATAATTACAGAATCAATAATGCAGTACTTCCTGCAGGTACAGTTATTACATTGAATTCAGTTTCTGAAACTGTAGGCGGTACTGCGTACGGTCCACAACAAGTAGCTACAATAACTCTGCCAAAAGGATCAATTAGCCAAGATAACACTTATGCACCGTTCACTGTAAATAATGTCCAAACAACAAGTGGAATAACCATTACTCCATTTTCTGGATATGTAAGTGTCCTGGATAATGTTGCTCCAGTTCTTCAATCAGCTAAGATTATTGACAAAAACACAATTATCCTTACCTATAGCGAGAAAATGAATCAGGGTATTACAGGTAATGTAGAATCTGAGCTGATTGTAAAGAATGGAACTACAACATATCCAGATGAAATTACTGCTGCGCCAGTTGTTGGTAATCCAAATCAAGTGATGTTAACCTTTGAGACAGATTTGGATCTTACTAAGAGTGTAACTATCACTACTAAGGCTGGTGTAGTTCTAAAAGATGCATCGACCACAGGCAATGGTCAAGCAGCTGACACTACTGTAACAGCCACAAAATAAACATAAAAAAGAAGCCCTTTGGGGGCTTCTTTTTTATGTTTACAGTATATGCTCAGCTATGAGATTAGGGTCAAGAACGAAGATTCAACGGTTAATATTTGTTTAGGGGACTGTGTATGTTGTTAGAAGGTTATCATTATTTGGTATTAAGCATTTTAACACATGCCTTAGAGAAAAGATTTACATTTGACTAGAGTGATAATGAAAAATGAATGAACGGTAACGTGTTAACATCAAAAGAAACTTACTCAAAATCATCAATCAAAAAGTTGAGTCCGTATAATTGTGTAAAATTGGTATTCCTTAGAAAAAAAGGGAGCCATTTCATGAGTCCCTCGGTTAGAATGAAGGTGTCACATCAACATTCTTAAACGAGAGGAGACATCAGAATAGCTCAATACCAGATTACCGTAGATTCCGATCTGTTGCATCAACTTTTTTTGAAAAACTCTCAAGATGCAGGGGTGGCGTCTCTTTTGGAATCGGTACTGAACCAAGTGTTGCAAGCCCAAGCGACCGAGCAGCTGGCAGCAGAACCCTATGAGCGAACAGAAGCCCGTCAAGGCTACCGAAATGGCACCTACCCGCATCAGTTGACGACCCGCGTAGGCACCCTCACACTACGTGTCCCCCGTCTTCGAAATGGGAAGTTTTCAACGGCGTTATTTGCCCGCTATCAGCGGAGTGAGCAGGCGTTGGTTCTGGCGTTGATGGAGATGGTGGTCAATGGCGTTTCCACTCGAAAAGTGGCACAGATTACGGAGCAACTCTGCGGGGTCGAGTTTTCTAAGTCCACGGTTTCCGAGTTGTGCAAGCGCCTCGACCCCATTGTCACCGCCTGGAACGGACGCAACCTGCGAGACAGCCGCTTTCCCTTTGTCGTTGTGGATGCCTTGGTTCTTAAGGTGCGGGAGGAGGGGCGCGTTCGTTCCCGGGGTGTGATGCTGGCCTATGGCGTGAACACCGACGGTTATCGGGAGATCTTGGGCCTCATGCTGGGCGATAATGAGTCCGAGGCCAGTTGGAGTGAATTCTTCTCATGGCTCAAGAGTCGTGACTTGCGTGGAGTGGACGTCATCGTCTCTGACCACCATGGAGGGCTGGTCAAGGCCATTCGACAACACTTCCAAGGGGTTACTTGGCAACGATGCCAGACTCACTTCATACGGAATATCCTGGATGCAACGCCCAAATCCTTGCAGGAAGAACTCTATCCCCGCGTCCGGGCGGTATTGGATGCCCCCGATATCGACACAGCCCGTTTATTGCTGCACCAAACTTTGCAGACATATGAAACCAAAGCTCCAAGGGCAATGGCTGTCCTGGAGGCGGGTTTCGATGACGCCACGGCGGTGCTGATGCTCCCCGAGAGATACCGTAAGCGCCTGCGGACCACCAATGGGATGGAGCGACTCAACGAGGAGATTCGCCGTAGAGAGCGGGTGATTCGTATCTTTCCGAACCGGGAATCCGTTGTCCGTCTCATTGGTGCCCTTCTGATGGAAGTTGATGAGAAGTGGGCCAGTGGAAAAAGATACTTGGATATGACGGAATATCTTGTATGACGGAATATCTTGAATGGAAACAACGTCAGCAAGAAGCAAAAAAAGTAAGTAAGGTTACACCCATTCGGTAAGTTCGTTCAACCGAGGGATTTTACACACACTATAGGACTTGATCGTCTAAAAGACACAGCAAGTATGAAAATATTAGAAAATATGGGCCATGTATGTCAATTGAGGATAATAGGGAATTGGAAGTTCGCAGGCATCTTACGTCAGCATGTCGTTATTATACTCGTGTGGTGGCTGAGGTGGAATGGTCTGCAGTATTCTGTATGTGCACAAATGGTTAATGAAACGGGTGTTCATACACGGCACGAATTAACATCACAATTTAGTTAGATAATGAGATAATCTCCCACGGTTACAGAGATTTGAAGACGAAACGGAGTTGTGTAAGGAGGTTATTCAAACCTCTCGGGTCAGTTGTGAAGAACCGGAACCGGATAGATTCGTTACAATCATCTCGATAGTCTTTAATAGCGTTTAATTTATCATGAAGATGAAGAGTCAATAAGTGCTTTCTGTAAAATCGCAATTCGATGTAAGCCACGGCTTGCAAAGAGGAGACTTTCGCTTCTTGTCCACCGTACTGAATGGCGCCAAACTGTTGCTTGATCTTCGGATGTAGAACGTCCCAAGTATTTTGTTTTGACGCTTCTTTCCGGACGTCTAAACCTAATTCCTTGAGGGAGCATGATAACCATTCTCGAAAAAGATCGGCTTCACGTAGAGGAATGGAGTAAGACAATGCTTTCATGATAAAAACCCCCTCCATTTCTTTATCCTCATTTTCGATAATGTTTCAGTTTTTGACAAGCGAGATTTTAGCTTTTAGTATACACTCAAATAGAGGGCGTATGATGTTCAAAGCGGGAAGGCACGGATAGATTGTACTTGACTTGCCATATGCCTATAAACCAAATATAATAATACCAATTTACCAACTAAGATTATAGTTTAAAGGAGATGACAAACAGATGACAAATCTAGGACGGGGGTTTTATGGCAAGTGGTTCGCAATCCTCACGGTAGTCCTGGCTCTTGGGATGGTCCTGGCCGCATGCGGTTCCCAGGGGTCTGGAGATAACCCGCAAAATCAGGGAACTGAAAACGGGAACACTCAGGGTAGCGAACAGGCTCAAGGCGGTACAGACCAAGGGAAAGATACAACATCTAACTTGTACGAAGAAATCAAATCCAAGGGCAAGATGACAGTGGGCATCATGGGCACCTATCCGCCGTATAACTTTCTCAACGAGAAGAAGGAAATGGACGGATTTGACGCAGACATCGCGAAGGAAGTCGCCAAGCGTCTCGGCGTGGAGGTGGAGTTTGTCCCGCAGGAGTGGTCCGGGATGATTGCGGGACTGAAGCAGGGTAAGTTTGACGTGGTTATCAGCCAAATGACGATTACGGATGAAAGAAAGAAGGAGATGGACTTCTCCGAGCCGTATATCAAAAACTCGGTGCGGATTATCGTCCAGGAAGGGCGGAACGACATCCAGTCGCTGAAAGACTTCAAGGGGAAAAAGATCGGTGTGGGCCTTGGCACCAATGACGAAACCTATCTGAGGACGAAGGTGTTGCCGGAGTATGGCCCGTTTGAGATCATGACGTATAATGATGTCATCACCTCTTTGATGGATCTGAATGCGGGACGGATTGACGCGACGATCAACAACATGTACGCCATCAAGCCGCTGGTGGAGAAAAACGGCTTGAAGATCAAGGCGGTCGGGGAACCGGTCAAGTCGGACTACGCCGGAATCGCCATGCGCAAAGGCAATCCGGAACTGCAGAAAGCCATCAACGAGGCCTTGGCATCCATGAAGGAAGACGGCACGTACGAAAAGATCTTCAAGAAGTGGTTTGGTGAAGCGCCGTCCGAGTAAGCGTTGGCAGGGGAGGCCGTAGACGTTGCAACTGGTCCTGGAAAATCTCCCGTTTTTGCTGAAGGGAGCCTGGTACACGCTGCTGATCACCGTCATCTCCATGGCATTCGGCCTGGTGATTGGCCTTATCGTGGCGATTGCCCGGTTGAAGGGCAACCGTCTGCTGCGGGCATTGGCAAGGGGGTATGTTTCGATCATCCGGGGAACCCCCTTGCTGGTGCAGATATTTATCATCTATTATGGCCTGGTGGACTTTGGCATCCGCCTGGAGCCGCTGCCGGCGGCGATCATTGCGCTCAGCATCAACATCGGCGCCTACCTGTCGGAGACGTTCCGCGGCGCCATCTTGTCGGTGCCGAAAGGTCAGACGGAAGCGGCCCTGTCGCTGGGCATGACGCCATGGCAGACGATGCGACGCATCGTTCTCCCGCAGGCGGCGCGGGTGGCCATTCCGCCGATGGGGAACACGTTTATCGGGATGCTGAAGGAAACCTCGCTGGTCTCGGTGATCGCCGTCACCGAGCTGCTCCGGCAGGCGCAACTGCTGATCGCGCAGTATTATGTAATCATGCCCTTTTACCTGGCCATCGCGCTGATGTACTGGCTGATGAGCACGCTGTTTTCCGCCATCCTTGGGTATCTGGAGAAAAGGCTGTCGCGCGCATACTAAAGGGCAAGGGGAAGGGAGCATGCCATGATTGAAACGCACCAGCTGGGAAAACATTTCGGGGACAAGCCGGTCCTGGAGGAGATCAACCTGCGGGTGGCGGAGCGGGAGATCGTGGTGATCGTCGGCCCCAGCGGATCAGGCAAGAGTACTTTGTTACGCTGCTTGAACGGGCTGGAAACCATCACGGCCGGCAGCATTACCGTGGACGGAATCACCGTCACTGCCGGGATGCCGCCAAAAGAGCGCAAGCGCAGGGTGCGGGAACTGCGGAAGAAGACAGGGATGGTGTTCCAGAGTTTCAACCTGTTTCCCCACAAGACGGTGCTGGAAAACATCATCGAGGCGCCGCTCGTCGTGAAGCGGATGCCGAAGCATGAGGCCGTGGCCATGGCGGAAGCATTGTTGCGGAAGGTGGGGCTTTCGGAGAAGCGGGACGAGTATCCCTCCCGTCTCTCCGGCGGGCAGCAGCAGCGCGTGGCGATTGCCCGCTCGCTGGCGATGCAGCCGCAGATCATGCTTTTTGACGAGCCCACTTCCGCGCTGGACCCGGAGCTGGTGGGGGAGGTGCTGGAGGTGATCCGGCACCTGGCCTCCGAAGGGATGACGATGATCATCGTCACGCACGAGATGGGGTTCGCCAGGGAAGTGGCGGACCGGATCATCTTCATGAGCGACGGGCGAATCGTGGAGGAAAGCGACTCAGAGCGATTCTTTACCCGTCCCGAGTCGGAACGGGCGCGCAGGTTTTTGCGGCAGTTGACGTTTTGACGGGAGCTTTGGTCACACGAACTTTGGTCGTCGGGAAAGACGGAGGAGGTGGCAAGGATGCGTGTGCGAACGGAATGGCTGGGCAAGCGGCTGTTTGAAGCGGTCCCCCCTTCCGGCCATCCGGTGCGGATGGATGCCAACGAGGCGGCCGGCGGGGAGGGATCGGCTCCCACACCGCTGGAACTGGTGCTGATCGGCCTGACCGGCTGCATGGGTGTGGACGTGTCCATGATTCTGGAAAAGATGCGACTGAAAGCGGATACGATACGCTTCGAGGCGGAGGCTGAGCGGCGGGATGAGCCGCCGAAGGCCATTACGCACGTCAAGCTGACGGTGTTCATCGATGGAGAGATTCCGCCAAACAAGGCCTGGCGGGCGGTGAACCTGAGCCTGTCCAAGTATTGCTCCGTGGCCCATTCGCTGCGTGCGCCGATCGATGTGCGTCTGGTGTTGAACGGGGATGAGGTGTCAGGCGGTAATGATACCCTCGGCGAAGAGAATTAAGATGAGGAGGAAGAAGTCAGTAGCAGAATAAATGAAGTTGCGCTCTGTATGAACAGAGTGCTTTTTTCATGTACGGTCAATAGATGGGTTCTCATTTGAAACGAGATTAAGGTCCGTTTTTAGTTGTGACATTTTTGTCATAATAATCGAGGAATGTCTGTATAAGCCTAAGATATTTTGTTTGCAATATTAGATGTCTATTTTGTTTATTAGACATTATTATTGGAACTAGAAATATTAGTATGGCTGCAAATGGAAGCATCTTAATTAGAATGTCAATAATGGTGGATTGATTAGTTAAGGTATCAATGGGTGTTAAGAACCAGCTTATTAAGCCTGCAACTACACCGACAGCAATAACGCTGTTGATGTTATATATTCTTGCAATCAACCGATCATAATGTTCTATTCTGCGATTGATGAGTTTATCCATATACCTTATATTTTTTTTACTTAATGATATCCCTTTACTATGAAGTTTTTGTACAACCCCTTGAAACACATCTTTGTCATTATTTGTTGCATGAATAAAACCGGAACATTCGGATAAAATAAAGTATTTCTCAATAGAATCCTTGCCCTTAGACTGAATACGGAATATCTCATCGTCAACCTTTACATTTAGATCAGTTATAACACTAAGTTCATAACTGATCAATTCGGATAAATCTTCAATGATTTTTTGTGATTTTTCGTTCTCAAGCAAGAATTCACTGCATCGTGTTTTTTTGAATTTAAAACGCATTTGTACCACCACATCATGCTGGAAATTTCAATACTGCCATCATTTTACAATATACTTGAAGTTCAATTCTGATACAACCGATTTTACTTTGTTGATAGCGTTATGACCATATTCAAATGACAAATGTATCGATATCTGGAAGAGAACATCGATATCGAGATCCAGCTGGCAAACAAGTTTGACATGAAGTAGTGAACCCTATATTACTGACCATGCATCTAAGCGATGCAAGTGTGTAGGGGATGACGTATATAGAATTGGGCAACAATTCATGCTAAGGGTGCTTGTATGGAAGGGCGCTGTTTGTTTAGACTTTATAAAGAACAGTATGAAAAAAGAGAACATGGAGGGATGAGGATGACGGAACATATTTCCGATTGCACCACGTTGCACAATGGCGTGAACATGCCCTGGCTGGGTCTTGGCGTCTACAAGGCGGCGGAAGGGGAAGAAGTGGAACGTGCGGTGCGGACCGCGCTGGAGGTAGGTTATCGCAGCATCGACACGGCGGCCATCTACGGCAACGAGCGGGGCGTGGGCAAGGCGGTTCGCGAGTCAGGCGTGCCGCGGGAACAGGTGTTCATCACGACGAAGGTGTGGAACAACCGGCAGGGGTATGAGTCGACGCTGCAGGCTTTTGAGGAAAGCCGCCAGCGCCTCGGGGTAGAATATGTGGATCTCTACCTGATCCACTGGCCGGTCAAGGGGAAGTACAAGGACACCTGGCGTGCCCTGGAGAAGCTGTACAAGGACGGGTGGGTGCGCGCCATCGGCGTGAGCAATTTCCAGATCCACCATCTCGAGGATCTGCTGGCCGACTGCGAAATACGGCCGATGGTCAACCAGGTGGAACTGCATCCTCTCCTGACGCAGGAACCGCTGCGCGAGTTTTGCCGGAAGCACCAGATCCAGGTGGAGGCCTGGAGCCCGCTGATGCGGGGACAGATCTTCGACGATCCGGTGGTCGTTGAACTGTGCCGGAAGTACGGCAAGACGCCTGCTCAGATCCTGCTTCGTTGGGACTTGCAGCACGGGATAGTCACCATCCCGAAATCGATCCGTCCGGAGCGGATCCGGGAGAACGCCGACATCTTTGACTTCACCCTTTCGGAAGAGGACATGGCAAAGCTGGATGCCCTGAACGAGAACCGGCGCATCGGTCCCGATCCAGACAACTTTTCTTTTTGACAGTCATAGCCTGGCGCTTGAATCGATTCGGGCCGTGAAGCCAGCCGCATCGGCACAATTTGTACCTTGCATAGCGACCTCACTTCAGTTAATCAATTTCAACCCCGCCGCCCCGACGATGATGCACCCGAGAAAGAGGAGCCGCTTCCAGCCTGACGGTTCCCTGAAAAAGAGAATGCCCATCAGCACCGCTCCCGCCGCCCCGAGTCCGGTCCAGATGGCGTAGGCAATGCTCATCGGAATCTCCCGCATCGCCAGGGACAAAAAAAGAAAGCCCAGTCCGAAGGTGATGCCGACGAGCGCGAGGCGGGGGAACGTCTTTTTGCGGACATAGAGATTCAGGCTCATCACACCGAAAATTTCTCCTAAGCTGGCCAGCACCAGGAAGACCCAGGCCATGCTATCTCACCTTCTCTTTTCTTTGGATGGTTCCATCTGGAGGGGAGATCCCATCTGTACGCGGAACCACTTTTGCTAGGTATCTTCCGTATGCGGGACCTTTTCCGGGCGTGGAGCGGAGGTCATTTTCAACCCTATGACTCCGGTGACGATCAACCCGATCAGGAGCAGTTTGGCAACGGACAACTTAGTGTCAAAGAAGAGATGGTCAATCAGCACAATCCCCGCCGAACCGATGCCGGTGAAGACGGCGTACACGGTTCCCGCGGGGAGTTTTTCTGTGGCTTTGATGATGAAGTGGAAGCTGAGGATGATGGCCACTGCGGTCCCTATCCAGTGCAGGAGGGAGCCGGAATATCTCAGCCCGATCACCCACACCACTTCCACCACTCCCGCCAACAGCACGTAGATCCAGGTCATGGGGGCACCTCTCCTTGCTCATGTATCACAGGTCATTCGCAGATGGTCGTTCATAAATCCCGTACTTCAGAATGTCGCAGTACAGATCCAGTTCCTGGAGCATCACTTCGGGATGCTGCAGCAGCTCCTGTTCCCTTCCCTGATAAAGCCGAAGGTATTTCTGACCCAACTGTTCAAACAGGGCCATGATCACGGCCAATGCTTGCTCCCTGGAAAGATGCGGACGGAGCGGGGCCGTCTCCAGATAGGAGAAAAGGTACTGGTGATTGACGCCGGCCATTTCTTCCGTGATCCGGGCGATCAGCCGATCCGCTTCCGGTTTGACCGCCGGCGGCAGATCGGTGACGGCTTTCATCAGGAGCAGGGTTTCATGCGGGTATTCCAGCGCCAGCCGGATTTTGATGATCGTGAGCTCCTTGGCCCGCTGGAAAAAATCCTCCGATGTCATTTCCTTCATGCGTTCGGCGAGGCGTTCCGCCAGCACGGTGATGGCATGTTGCAGGAGGTACAAGTAGAGATTTTTCTTGTTGCCGAAGTAGTGGAAAAGGAGTCCTTTCGCAATCCCCGCCCTGGCGGTCATGCGGTTGGTCGAGGCCTGTTTGTACCCGTGGGCGGCGAATTCCTCAAGGCAGGCCTGGATGATCGCCGCTTTTTTTTCTTCCGGCAGTTTTTCGAAATGCGGATACAGCGTTCCTCACTCCCGGTTCAGACGGTGATGTCTTTTTTGTTGTAAATGGCGTAGGCGGCGCCGAGACTGAGCACGGTGACAGTGAGCATGATCAGGAGGTACAGCGGCTTGATCTCGTGGTCCAGGATGATGCCCGCCGGATCGACGTACGCAAACGGCGAGACGTATTTCAGCCATTCCAGCTTGTCGGTGAGGTCGGACATGACGGAGAGAAAATAGGTCAGCAACACGAGGCCGGCGGACAGGGATGTGAGCATCCGGCCTTTGCTGAGAATGACTGACAGGAAGAAGGTGACCGCGGCAAACGTGAGGTGCAGGAGCAGCGGCCCCACGGATATGAGCAGGAAGGTTTCAGCATCCGGCGTCTCGTCTAGAAGCGCCATGACCAAAAGGTTGATCAGGGAGATGACGAGATTGAACAACAGGATGTTGGTCAGCACGAGCAGCCCCTTTTCCGTGAGCACTCTGCGGCGCGTCACCGGCTTGGACAGCAGAAACTCGATGGTTTTCTCCGACTCTTCCTTGGCGACGATTTGCGCCGCCAGGTTGGCCGCGTAGATGCTGCCGAACAGCGTGAGGATCAAGTAGCATTCAATCGCGTAAAAGCCGATGATGGTGGAAAAGTCCAGTTCCCCGATATGGAACACGTTGGCGATTGTCTCGGGAATCGATTGGAGCAACGCATCGAGGCTTTCCTGCTGTTCGGCCATCTGCGGATACACGCTCAACTGGACCGCATTCAGACCGCTTAAAATAAGCGTCCAGATGAGCAGCCCTTTCCAGTTTTGCCTCCATTCCCTTCGATAGATGAGCATGTCCATCCTCCCCATTCTTCGCGTGATCGCATCCTTGCGTCAACGTCTCTCAAGGTTGGTGAACCTTTTTCGCCAATTTTTCCGTTCTTCCTCAAATTCCTCCTCAGTCGTTTCGCTTTGCGGCCGTGGCTTTTTCGTATTCTTCTTCGTATTCGTGGAGAAAGATCTCTTCCAGCGAAGGTTCTTCGACCAGCAGATCGGTGATAGGCAACTGCTGCAGTCGCCGGATGAGGTCCTGGCTTGTGCCTTTGTAGATGAGTTTGACCGTATGGCCGGAGACCTCTTGCTGCACCACGTCGGGCCAGTCCACCTCCTGTGCCCTGCCTTCCGCGAACGTGAGGGTGACTTTCTTGTACTGGTTTTTCATCAACTGCTCGATGGGCTCCACCCGCAGCAGTTTCCCTTGCTTGATCATGGCCACCCGATCGCACAACCGCTGGACTTCCGCCAGTTGGTGGGAGGAGAAGAAGATGGTGGCCCCCTTTTCCCGCTCTTCCCTGATCAGGTCAAAAAAGGCGTGCTGAATCAGCGGGTCCAGGCCGTTGGTCGGTTCGTCGAAGATGTAGAGCGGCGGTTCGTGGAGCATCGCCTGGATGATCCCCACCTTTTTCCGGTTGCCGAAGGAAAGGTCGCCGATCTTTTTTTCCAGATCCAATTGCAGGCGTTCGGCAAGCTCCGCGATCCGGCTTTTCCGGCCGGCCTGCCCAGTCGTCCGGTTTTTCCTCCCTCCCGGATAAAAGGCGGCCGAATAGGCCAGCAGATCCTTTACCCGCAAATCCTCGTAATAGTGGATCTCTGACGGCAGGTAACCCAGCATTCCCCTGACGGTTTTGGATTCCTGGACGACGTCTTTGCCGAAGATGCGGGCGGTGCCCTGCGTGGGGAAAATCAGGTTCAGCAAAATCCGGATCAGCGTGCTCTTTCCGGCCCCGTTCGGACCGATAAAGCCGAAAATCTCCCCTTTGTCGACCGAAAATGAAACGTCCTCGATGGCCAGGTGTTTCCCGTAATATTTGGTGACATGCTGGACATCAATGGCCTTCTCCGCACCCATCACCTTCATCCCACCTTTGCGCGAGATTGGCATGAACCCGTTTGGGTTTGTCAGGCTGGTTTTGATGAATTTGGCTGACATGGATTGACGCGTCTGTTTTGACCGCCTGGTCAAGATGAGTTGAAAAAAGAATTGACCATCTGGTCAAGGCAAGTATAAAAGAAATTGACCGCCTGGTCAAGAGTGTGTTCTCATTCTTTGAAGTGTCCGGCATTCGAAGTGGCTGGCAGAAGGGGGGCAGAAAGGGCGGCAGAAAGGGGCGTCCATGTTTCACCCTAGAGCGTGTCAAGCCTTTGGGGCGATTCCATTGCGCGGGGTGATGTTGTTGCGCCAGGATTGCCGGCAGGCTAGCCTGCGGGTTTGGTGGCAGGCTGGACGTCCGGCTTATCGTGTCTTCCGCACGATTTGGTTTCTTTGCGGCCGCAGGGTGATGTCTGTCACCACGGCGCCTGCCGGCTGGCTGAGGGCAAAGCGAACCGCTTCCGCCACGCTTTCGGGGGTGAGACGGGATCCCGGATGATCGCCGGGGCGAAAGTCGAGGTGATCATAAAAGGGGGTGGTAGTCAGATCGGGGTGGATGGTGATCACCCTGGCGCCAGTTTTGCGGATCTCGTCGAAGAGGCTCACGCCGAAGTGGGTCAGTCCGGCCTTGGTGGCGGCGTAGGCGCAGCCGTGGGTGCTGGATTTTTTGGCCGTGATGGAGGAGAGGTTGATGATCACCCCCTGCGTCTCCTTGATCTGGCGCAGGGTCATCTGCGTGAGGACGAGCGGCGCGGCCAGGTTGGTCAACACCATCTGCTCAATCTGTTCCGGGCGCAGCTGTTCGTGGGGGCCGAAAAAGCCCACGCCCGCATTGTTCACCAGGATGTGAATCTTGTGTCCCTGATCGCGGATCGTCGCCAGTGCCCGGCGCAGCTCATCGATCCGGGTGATGTCGCAGGGAATGGGCCAAAACCGCTCATGGGCAAAGTCCGTCTTGGAAAAGTCGCGCGCCAGGCCGTATACGGGGTGGCCCATCGCAAGCAGGGTTTTGACGATTTCCAGCCCGATGCCCGAAGAGGCGCCGGTGACGAGGGCAGCCTTTGTTGCCAACGGGGTTCCCTCCCTGGTTCATGAGTTGCGTTCTTCATCATGATGGTTTTCAGCATGATGTTCATTCTGTCTATCATCAATGTTGTTCTTCCTCGAGGAGGTAAATCTTGTCAGGGGGGACGTGCTTCTCCAGCTCTTCGCGCACGAACCGGATCATCTCTTCCGCCAGGTGTTCCGGGTAGCTGAGGACGCCCTGCCTGTTTTCATACGGATAATGGAGCAGCGCCGAGCCGGGCCGCTGTTTGCGCATCGTTTTCAGGTAATCCCGGGGGACGCGGAAGAGGCCGATGCTGATGTCGTGCACGCTTTTCGCCGGGATGGCGGCGAAGGTGGCTTGGATGCACTGCCTGTATTGGTCCCGCCAGTTTCTGACGTGGAGCACGGGATCGAAGCAGAGCCGCACCTTCCATCCGTCGGCGATGGCTTGCCGGGCGCTGGCCAGCCGGGCCTTGAGGCTGGGGGTGAGCGGCTCGTGCCGGCGGATCACCTCCTCCGGCGAGAGGGTCCAGGCCAGAATGATGTTGTCCGGCGGGGTGTTTGGCTGGCTGAAGGCGCCTGCAAGCGCGGCGTAGTTGGCGCTTTTGGTCCGCACTTCGATGGCCAGCTCCGGCCTGCTGGATGCGAACCGGATCCATTCCCGGGTATAGGAAACCAGCCGTTCCATGGCCAGCAGGTCGGATTCGTAGGAGATGCTCAGGTAAACGGGGTGCCGCTTGAGCAGCCGATCCACCTCGGCAAAGTAATCCTCCAGGTTGACGAAGAGAACCAGGTTGGCGGAAGGGAACATTCCCTGCAGGAAGCAGTATTCGCAGTTGTACAGGCAGTTGAGGGCAACCGAGGTATAGTAGAAGTGCGCGTTGCCGAAATCATGGCAAACCTTGGCGCCGGGATAGAGAAAGGGCGCCTTTTTCACCGCCAGGATCAGCTTCTGGGAGCGCTTTTGTGCGGCAAACTGCTGTCGCGGACGGGCGAACACGTCCTGGTAGCGCCGGACGGGAATGCGCACGGCTTCCGGGAACCGGTGGAGGATGTCTTTGGCCAGCGGGTAATTCAGCGCCTCCTCTTCCACGTAGATGTGGGAGAAGGCGGGGGCGATGGCCCCAGTCTCAGTCAGGGAGCAAGAGCGAGCGGATCTGTTCAAGAGCCATCTTCCCTTCCTGTTTGGTCTGAACCGGCTGCTGGAGAAATGGGCGGAGGATCTCCAGCGAACCGGCTCCGCCGGTGGCTGCCTTGTACTGCAGCGCGAGGCGGCGCAGTTGGTGGGACATGGCCGCCGTCAGGCGAAGGTGTTCCTGCAGCGAGTGGATGAGTTGCGCCTCCTCTTCCGTCAGCAGCGGGGCTTCGATGGCGTCGTTCAGTTGCTGCGCGCGCCGGAGCGTTTCTTCCAGGGCCGGGATCTGTGCCGCAATGAGCCCGGAGATGGCCGGCCCGTCCAGCCGGTTGGCGTTGGCGGGGTCCGGGCGGTTGGGAAGCGCGGCGTCCAGGTGATCGGAGATCACCTTGACGAAGAGCATCCGGTGGGGCGGCAGAAAGGCGGCGGCCGCTTCAAAACAGCCTGCCCCTTCCATGTCCACGACATCCCCGGCGGGAACATGCCCTGCGGGAGGGGGCGTTTCCCCGGCGATTGTCCCGGTACTTTTCCCGGCGATGTTCCTGGTGGCTTCCCCGGTGCTTTTCCCGTCGGTTTCCATCGCGGCGGTCACGGGGTGGGAAAAAGTCTCCAGCACCCCCTCCCGGAAGGGATGTCGGATCAGCACATCCGGAAAATAGGCGCGTCCCGTGTCGTGATGGATGATCTTGTGGCAAAGGACGGCCTCGCCGCGCGGCCAATCCTTCCGCACCGTCCCGCAGATGCCGATGTTGAGAAAAAAATCCCGTTCACTCACGCGGGCCGCGGTCAGGGCGTACGTGGTGGCCACAGCTGCCGCCAGCGGGCCGGTGCCGCCCACGACCAGCAGGACCTCCTGGCCCAGGGAGGAAGGGCTGCCGGTGAACAGCTGCATGCGCCCCGGCGGCGGAGAGGACAGGGTTGCTTTTTTCAGGCGAAAATGCTGGATCAGCGGTTTGGCTTCGTGATAAAGCGCAGTCGAGATGAATATCATGTGATCATTGTATCGCAGACGGGCCGGGCGGGCCAGACGGGAGCATGCCCATGTGAAAAACAAACAACCGGACTGATGTCAGCCCGGCTTTGTTTCCAAAATCCAAAATAATGTTATCATTGAGTTTGTACAATGGGCACGGTTCCTCAAGGGTGATCGGCTCACCTCTTTCCCCAAAGAGGAAGGAGGTGAGAGCATGGACGTATATCAGGCGTGAACGCACATGATGATGTTTGGGTCGTTCGTCGCTTTGCTGATGTCGTCCAACAAGCATAAGTAGACCGCCCTTGATGCCTGGAAACTGACAGGGCGGTCTTGCGCCGTGTGCCGGCCCCTTGCGGGGCAAGCTTATTGTACACCGGCCGCAGGTGTTGGCAGCACCTGCGGTCATTTTTATTGTAAGTATGCAGATACTTGAATAAACAGGTTCACCATCATGTGAACACAACCAGAAGCAGACGATCAATCCATCCACTGGCGTTCCAAAAACACATGCGGCAATTTTCTACAACTTTACAATGTTGATAAGTAAAATTTACGTTGTTTTTAAATTAATTTAACATTCTACCTCTATAATGACAAGCGAACCAAAAATTAGGGAGGAGATAAGATGCTGAAAAGGCTGGCTGCCCTAACGTTGGTTTTTGTTTTGCTTGTAACAGGTCTTGGCTTCATGACGGGGATGGCCTATCCCGAAAGTGCCAGCCCTTACAAAGGAGAAGGAAAGGCAAAAAACGTCATTTTTATGATCCCGGACGGTTTCTCCACTGCTTATGCCACGAACTACCGCTGGTTTAAAGGCGATGAAGCCATATGGGACAACTTTTTGGTCGGCATGGTCAAAACGCATGCTGCAAATACCGAAGTCACCGACTCCGCGGCCGCCGGCACAGCGTTGGCAACTGGCGTCAAGACCAACAACGGCATGATCAGCGTTCGTCCTGACGGGAAACCTTTGCAAACCATTCTGGAAGCGGCGAAAAAAGCCGGAAAATCAACGGGACTGGTGGCGACTTCGACCATCACCCATGCCACGCCTGCCGTATTCGCCTCGCACGTGGCTTCCCGCGCCAGTGAAGCGGACATTGCGCCGCAAATGCTGGAAAGGGTGGATGTGCTGCTCGGAGGCGGGAAACAGTATTTCTTGCCCAATTCGGAAGGAGGCAGGCAGGCAGAACGAAACCTCATTGCGGAAGCGAAAAACAAGGGGTACCAATATGTTGAAACGCGCGACCAGCTGCGCCTGGCAAAGGGGCGGAAGCTTCTCGGGTTGTTCGCCCATGACGCCATGGCCGCGGAATTGGACCGCAAGCACACAAATGAACCGAGCCTGGCCGAAATGACCGCGAAAGCGATCCAAACCCTCAATCAAAACAAGAAAGGCTTTTTCCTGATGGTGGAGGGCAGCCAAATCGACTGGGCGGGTCACGCGCACGACGCTGCCTGGGCGATGCGGGACATCGAGGCTTTTGAAGAAGCGGTGGAAGTGGCCATGGACTTTGCGAAAAAAGACGGCAGAACGCTCGTCGTGATTGTGGGCGACCATGACACCGGCGGCATGTCGGTCGGTGGCTACGGCCAATATGATGCCAATCTGGAAGTGTTGCGGGCAGTGAGTGCGACCGGCAACTATATGGCTGCCCAGCTTGATAAGGATCGCCGCAACGTGAAAGAAGTGGTCAAAAAATACGCCGGCATTGAACTGACGGATGAGGAAGCCAAGGTTATCCAATCCGCCAAACAACCGGCAAACGCCATCAATGAGATCATCAGTGAGCGGGCCCTCGTCGGCTGGTCGAGCAGTGCCCATACGGGAGTCGACGTGCAACTGTACGCGTTCGGCCCGCACGCGGACAGGTTTGCCGGATTGATCGACAACACGGACGTGCCGAAAATCATGGCGAAAGCGATGAAAATCGAGTTGAAAAATTGAACGGGTTGAAAAAATGATGACGATCGCCCTCGAAGTCCAAGGGAGCAGGGAGTTATTCCTTTGGACTTCTTTTTTTGTGAACGGCAAGCATTTTGCGAGCAACAGCACACACATTGTCTCCATGTGATGCGTATATGTGCGTATATAAAAAAGAAAAAGATGGCATCGGAGAGGAGGTGAGAAAAGATGGGCGTCCGGTTTTTTAAAATTGCAGTCATCTACTTTCTTATCGGACTGGGTGTCGGGTTGTACATGTCCAGTTTCCAGGATTTAAGATTCGGCAGCTTGCACGCGCATATCAACCTGTTGGGGTGGGTGTCGATGGCGTTGTTCGGGGTGATTTATCACCTCTTTCCCCAGGCCGGCAATCATGCGTTGGCCAAGTGGCACTTTTGGCTCTACAATATTGGCGTCCCTCTGATGATGATATTCCTCTTCCTGTTGATCGCCACGCAAAACGTGGCGTGGGAGCTGGGCATCATTCCAGGCGCCATTCTGGTTGTATTGGGCGCCATATGTTTGCTGGTTAACGTGTTCAAGCATGTCCGTTCTTCGAAAGCGGTTTAGTCTGGCGCCAGTGTCACACAAGGCCCGTCCCCTGCTGGGGGGGACGGGCCGTTTTTTGTGCGCCCGGCATGGGTGTTGGCTATAGGGTGAAAGTCCCGAACGGGGGCTGGCGAGCGCCTACCGTTAGCCGAGAGCAAGGGTGTCCACCGCGAGGTGGAATCTGGAGGAAGCTTAAGGC
>LZRT01000057.1 GCA_002159075.1 Bacillus thermozeamaize | reverse complement strand
GCGGCCGCCACGTCTGGAACGGCTGCCTCGTCAGCGGCTGCCGCTGGCGTGCCGTATCCGCGCTGCTGCGACTCGCCGTCGGAAGCTGTCGAGACCGCCCTCGCACGAATCCAAGCTCATCCTGACGCGAACGTGTTCACCGCCGTTTTCGCCGAACAGGCCAGGGAGGAGGCCAAGGCCCTCGAAGGGCAGGTGGGTCAAGGGGCAGCAAGTCGCGTTGGCCGGGACGAGCTGCCACTGTGGGGTACTGCCGTCAGCATCAAGGACCTGATGCGCATCAAAGGCTACCGGATGACCGGTGGTACCAAGGCCATAACTTTCCCCGTCGCCGCTGAGGACGCCGTCATCGTCCAGCGCCTGCGGCGGGCGGGAGCCGTCATCATCGGCGCCACCAACCTGCACGAGCTGGCGTTTGGCACGACGGGGGTCAACCCCCACTTCGGCACTCCCGCCAACCCCGCTGCACCTGGCCACCTGCCGGGCGGGTCCAGCAGCGGGAGCGCCGCGTCGGTCGGTTTCGGCATGGCCACCTTTTCTATCGGCACCGACACCGGCGGCTCCATCCGCATTCCCGCCGCCTGCTGCGGTATCGTCGGCTTCAAGCCGTCTTTTGGGCTCTTGCCGACCGAGGGCGTGTTCCCGCTCGGCTTTTCGTTAGACCATGTGGGCCCCCTGACGCGCACCGTGACGGAAGCGGCCGTCTTGATGGACGTTCTGGCGGGTCAGCCGGGACGCTACACGAGCGGGATTGAACAAGTGATGCTTAAGGGTCTACGCATCGGCGTGCCCCGGAACTACTTCACGTTGGCCCAGCCTGAGGTGCGGAAAGCTTACGAAGACACCTTGGATGCCGCCCGGGTTGCCGGCGCCGAGTTGGTATCCGTCTCGCTCCCGCTGCTCGAGATGGCGCCTGCTGCTTACCTCTGCACGTCCGGGGTGGAGGCTGTCGCCATTCATTATCACACCCTCGTCCGAAACGGCGACAAGCTAGGCCGGGACGTGCGCATCCGCCTTTCAGCGAACGTTTTTATCCCGGCGTATGCCCGGATCAGGGCGCAGCAGCTGCGAACACTCTTGTTTCAGCAGCTCAGTGAGGTGTTCCGAACCGTCGACGTCCTCGCCGTTCCGACACTCCCGATTGTCCCGCCGCCGGTAGGTCAAAACACCGTCCAGCTTGGGGACGTCAAGGCGGCGACCACACTCGCTCTTCTCCGTAACACAAGTCCCTTCAATTTAACGGGATTGCCGGCGATTAGCCTTCCCGTCGCCGGCGATGCTGACGGTGCACCCGTGGGATTGCAGCTGGTTGGCCCCTATGGTGGGGACGCGCAAGTCCTTGGTGCGGCCCGGGCCGTGGAGCGGGAGCTATTCCACGTCTGAACCGGTGATTTGCCGTCACGTACGCACCAGTTCCCACGTTTTGTAGGACACGGGAAGCGCACCGAGCGGCCCGACGCCCGTCCGGTGGCGGTTCGCTGGATTCTACTTAGGGAGCTTGCGGACGCGCGCTGCTGAAAGTCGGCGTTCGTCTCGCGCCTTTCCTCAGCAGGAGGTTCCCAATCTTTTCCTTTATGGGACGGACGAGACGGAACAAGCCCTAATAGGAAGCGCCTGGTGAAGTCCCGTGTCGAGCAAGAGCGGGGCTCACGACGCGGCCGAACCGACAGATGAAGGGGTAGGGATCGTAATCAGCGTGTCACCGGACTGGAGTGCTGAGGGCGGACGGCGACCGTCTTGGCTCTATGAGTCCATCTTCCCCTCACCGACGCAGCGTCGCCTGCGCGAGGACGACAAGCGGCTTCATGAGAGGGGTGCACCGCATGGGGTACGTCGTTGAGCTGTACTTCGACCGTGACGCCGAAGAACGCATCTTGCGGTTGTGGGATGTGTACAACGAGTGCAACATCACGTCGCTGCTGCCGTCTATAGGCTCACGGCCGCATATCAGCCTTGCGGTATTCAACGACGTCGCACCCGACATCCTGACCGAGGTGGTTGCGGCCTTTGCGCAACAGACGGGGCCGTTAGAGGCCGGGCTTGCAGCGGTGGCCAGCTTTCCGGGCCCAGAGGGCGTCCTGTTTCTGGTGCCGACCGTTTCCCGAAAACTCGTCGAACTCCATGAGCACTTCCACCGCAGGCTCGAGGCAGCCGGGCTACAGGCGCATCCGTATTATCGGCCCGAGCGCTGGGTACCGCACTGCACCATCGCCAGCGACTTGACCGGTGATCAGATGAAAACCGCGTTTGAGCTGGCCCGTGAGAGCCAGGTCTTCGGTTCAGCAAAGCTCATCTCGATAGGGATTGTCCGCTTTCGACCCGTGGTGCACCTGGCCAGCTATCCGCTCTCCGGCAGTTGACGGAAGCCCGGGTACTGCCTCTCGCTACGGAGGGAGGGGCGCCAGGGCGAAAGGGACGTCCAGGGCGGGCGTGGGCGCAGCGTGTGCCGATTGCTGTGGGGGTGACCTCGGCCGAGGATTGGCCTATGTCTGTCGCATGGAACCGGAATCGGAGCGGGCCAGGACGGCTTACGACACCGATTCCTCCCTCACACCGTCTGGATCGGGCCCGGGCTGGGCGTCGGCGGCCAGGGCGGCGCTGATGATCGGATCCTCTGTGAACTGGGCCAGCGTGAGGTCAAAGTGCCGACGGAGGGCTTCCCTGGCGGCTGCGGCTCGATGCAGCGAAACGGTGGAAAACGTCAGGACCAGCACCGTAAAGAGACCCATCCCGCACAAGAGCTGGACAAAAGACACTAGGCGCGCTCAGGGCCCCTCTGGGTAGACGTAACGGTCGTCGCTAAACAAGAGCGTTCGCACGCTTAGATGCAAGAAATCCAGGAAGGTATCGTGGCCAGGAGCGACGACCAGTTGGCCAGGGTCGATGGCGTGCAGTCCCTGGTACGCGACCGCGAACATCACCGACATTCCAGCGGTGACGAGCACCAAAAGTAGCACGAAGACGTGAACCGTCAGTGGAGTGACCAAGTGCGATCCGGTGAGGGTGTCGGCCGCTCGCGCAAACTTTTCGACCAGCCGCCGCACCGTCTCGTATTCGCGGGCCACCCTGGCTGGATCCTTGGCGGCGACGGCAGCCGCAATCTGTTGTTTCCGCAGTTCTCCCGAAAGCGTCAGGACCGTGTCCCACACCGATTTGATGCCATCCAGCGCCGCCAGCGGGTCAAAGGTCCAGTTGTACATCCACAAGACGGAGAGGGCAGCGATGATGGGCAGCCCCCCAAGGCAGAGCGCTCGGACAACCCCCGGCGCCAGCGGCAACTTGAGGATCGCGAAGGTCACAGCCGCACCCAGACAGGCCGGGTAGAACAGCCCTCTCGGTTTTCGCAACAACGTATTGACGAACCGCCCGAGTGCCGCGGCGAGCGACACGGATCTGCCCAAGACGCGCTCGACGACCAGGATACTCCAACCCAGGGCCATCACGGGGACGTAGAGGGGAAACGTGAGTACGGCTGCGAGAAACGAATTCGCGGGCCCAGAGCCGTGTTGCTGGCGCAGGAGCGCGGCCACCAAGCCAGCCAGCAACAATGACGCACCGCTCGTCCAGAGGCTCGCGTGGATCGCCGTCGCGAGCTCGGATTTGGACACGACGGCGTCGAGGCCCGTGACCGCCGGCAGCCACGCACGCAAGGGCCGCCAAATGCCAAGCCCCAGGAGCCATGCAAGGACCTGACTGACTACCGCCGGTGCCCCGGAGAGGCCGAACCTCGAGTCAATTACCGCGCGTCTTTCTACAGTGTCGGCCATGGATGAACCGACCGTCCTTGCTGGAAAATGATGAGCGAGGCAAAGGTTCGCGCTCCGGCACCGTACACCGAAGGGCGTGGGCCGAACCGGGACGTACGCGTGGAAACCTGCTTCGCTTTGAGCACGCGGGTTCGGCAGATGCTATCTCCTTCCCTTCAGAGGACATGCCCCCGCTCCTGCACGGCACTTTATGGCGCTACGTCGATAGCGAGTCTTCTTCGGGAAGGAAGCAGACGACGATCAACTGTCCAACTCGGAAAATGGTCCCCCGTTCCAACGCGCCGTTTTGTCTTCAAGGTGGTGGAAGATCTAGGCCACACCTTCGCACTCTGCGGTCTTCCCGTTGCCTGAGAGAGTTCGTTTGAAGCTCTCTGGTCAGCGCTTTGCCTCGCCTCCCTGACGAGGTGCCTATCGGTCAGCTAGCCTCTCGAACCACCGGTGGACCCTCCCTCTTTTGAGTGTTGGGCGTCATGTTGTGCACGATCAATTAGTTCTATTACATGTTGAGCGAGATTCAGTAATGCAATAGAATGTGAAGCGAGGCTGAAAATTCCTGTGTGGCGTAAGGTCGAGCCTGATTAGGCCGTTGTTTCGGCGCACCTGTCACTGACGGATTGGGTTTTTTCGAGCGTTTTAATAAACCTAGAAGGCGATGGTGGAATGTGTCTGGGTTTATGACTGAGCGCCCCACCATCGGTGGGCAGATTCGGCGGTCAGAAGGGCGGCCAGGGGAGCTAGTTCGCGGGATGAGATCGGCGCCGGGTTTGCGCATTACAACAGTGTGCGTCCTGCTCGAAGTCTCTGTTCACCAGGATGTTTGAGGAGAGGGAAATGCGACTCGCGTCTATAGAGATTAAAGGATTCCGCTGCTTCGATGAATCAGGTCAGACTAGTGACTTCGACGATTTCACCTGTTTTATCGGTCCCAACGCGTCAGGTAAGACCGCTGCAATCGGCGTCGAGAACCAGGGCTGCCTCAGTCTCAGACCGCGTCACGGCCAGCTTGGCCATCGACTGCATGCTCAGATACCGCCGCTGCACCCGCCACTCGTCCTCCTGCTCCTGCAGGACGGCGCCGATCAGCCGTAGGGCTGCCGCTGCGTTGGGAAAGATGCCGACCACATCGACACGCCGGCCAATCTCCCGCATCAGGCGCTCCAGCGGGTTCGTGGAGTGGATCTTCTGCCAGTGCTCCCTTGGAAACGCCATGTAGGCGAGAACATCCTCAGCCGCCTCGCTCAGCAGAGCAGCTGCCCGGGGGTAGCGGTGTCCCAGGCTGGCTACCACCCGGCCGAGTTGCTCCCGGGCCGCCTCGATGTCAGGCTGGGCGAAAACCGTCCGGACCAGCGCCGCCACCATGGACTGGGCCTGCTTGGGGACATAACCCAGCAGGTTGCGCATGAAGTGTACCCGACACCGCTGCCAGGCCGCCCCTTGCAGCACCTCTGCGATGGCCTGTCTCAGGCCCTCGTGGGCATCGGAAATCACCAGGCGCACGCCCCTCAGCCCTCGCCGCACCAGGCTTCGGAGGAAGGTCACCCAGAACTCATACGTTTCAGCCGGCCCGAGGTCGAACCCCAGGACCTCCCGGTCCCCTGTGGTGCGGACCCCCACAGCCACGACGGCCGCCATGTTCACCACCCGGTCGTTCTCCCGGGTCTTGACCGCCTTGGCATCCAGCCACACGTAGGGGTACTCCCCGTCCAGGGGGCGGTTGCGGAACTGGGCCATCTTCTCGTCCAGCTCCTGGCAGATGCGGGAGACCTCACTCTTGCTGACGCCTTCCAGGCCCAGGGCCTGCACCAGGTCGTCCATCTTCCGGGTGCTGACGCCGTGGCCGTAAGCCTCCTGGATGACGGACAGCAGGGCCCGTTCGGCCCGCCGGCGTGGCTCCAGGAAGCAGGGGAGGTAGCCCCCCTGCCGCAGCCGCGGGATTCGCAGCGCAATGGTGCCGACCCGGGTGTCCCAGTTCCGGAGGCGGTACCCGTTACGGTAGTTGGTGCGCTCGGAGGTACGTTCATAGCGTCCGGCGCCGACCTTCTGCGTGACTTCGAGTTCCATCAGCGCTTCAGCTAGGAGCTGAAGCCCTTCCCGGAGCATGTCCTGGTCGGGCTGGTACTTGCGCAACAGCTCCATCAGCGCGAACTTGAGATCGGTCATCGGCGTCGCGACCCCCTTCAGGTGGTTGGTTGTGCTTCTACTCGAAGGGAACGCGCCGGTGACCTTTTCTGTCAACCACCGCCCGGACTCCACGGGATTTTACACCCTACCTGGGACACTAACCAGCTTTTTCGTGGAGACGAGGGTATGGCTAAGCTGTTGGAGAGTGTCGTAAACCAGGTACTCCACGCACAAGTGACCGAGCAGTTGAAGGCGGCGCCCTTTGAGCGTTCGGAAGAGCGCTTGGGATACCGCAATGGCTACCGCGCTCGGGAAATGAAGACCCGAGTCGGGACGTTGGAGTTGCGGGTGCCGCGGGTTCGCAGCGTCTCGTTCTCGACGGAGCTGTTCGAACGGTATCAACGCAGTGAGCAGGCGCTCCTTCTGGCAATGATGGAGATGGTGATCAACGGGGTATCGACCCGGAAGGTGCGTCGTATCACCGAAGAGTTGTGTGGGACAAGCTTCTCCAAGTCGACGGTGTCCGAGTTGTGCAAAGCCCTGGACCCCATCGTCAGGGAATGGAACGAGCGTTCGCTGGAGGCGGTAGCGTACCCGTTTGTGATCGTGGATGCCCTGCAACTCAAGATCCGCAAAGGCGGGCGCGTGATCCCCCAGAGCGCCGTATTGGCCGTAGGGGTGAATGCCGAGGGCTACCGAGAGGTCTTGGGGCTGATGATCGGCGACAGCGAGTCGGAGGCGAGCTGGTCGGAGTTTTTCACATGGCTGAAGCAGCGGGGGCTGACAGGGGTCGACCTGGTGGTATCCGACCACCACGGCGGGTTGGTGAATGCGATTCGAAGGCACTTTCAAGGAGCCTCGTGGCAGCGCTGTCAAGTCCACTTGATGCGCAACGTGCTTGACGCCGCTCCGGCGCACTGCCAGCATTCGCGGAAGGCAAAGATCCGGCTGATGTTCAATGCCCCGGACATGGAGACCGCCCGCCGTTTACTGGACGATATCCTCTCGGAGTATGGCTCGCGAGCGCCCAAAGCGGTGGCCTGTCTTGAAGCCGGTTTTGAGGATGCGATGGCTGTAATGGCGCTCCCGGAGTGCTACCGCCGCAGGTTGCGCAGTACCAACGGGCTTGAGCGACTCAACCGGGAGGTTCGCCGGCGTGAGCGAGTGATCGGGATCTTCCCCAATGTGGCGTCGGCGCTGCGGTTGCTCGGCGCCCTCTTGATGGAGCAAGACGAGGAATGGACCACTGGACGGTGCTATCTCCGGATGGACGAGTACTGGCAGTGGAAGAAGGCCAAAGACGAAGCAAGCGGGGAAAAGACTACGTCCGAGGGAGATCAGGCTGCGTAGAACCGGCTCACCGACCAGGAGGAGAATTTACACCACATTTCGGACGTGGCCACCGTCTGTTGTACTGGCGCGATCCTCGTCGTGTGCAGGACGTCCATAGTTCGCCTCTCCTACGACAACGTGCTCGATCAGAACCGTCCGTCCGTTTACCAAGGCATTCGATGACAATTACCCCATTTTTCGTTCCAAGACCTTCACAATGCGAGTGTAATTTTACCTCCAACCCTGCCAACCTTCCGAAAAGAGCGCGGAAGAAAAGCTTGACCTATATCGTCTTCGCGCCACACTTGGGCAATGGTGGACAGGGAATTTTCTTTTGTTAGCAGCATGGCCGACATCGACAAGCAAAGATTCCCACCAAACGTAACAACGCTGCCAATGACCGACCTAGCTAGGCTACAAGCCCTTAATCCAAAGACGCTCTAGAATTCAAGCAGTCGCAAGAACGTGGACCACCGTTGGCAACAGGCTTTACGTTTCACTCATCGTCCTTGGGCATAATAAACTCCATCAGCCGTGCGTTCACTTTGCGCACGTCAAACCGTTCTTCCGCCAACCTACGGCTTTCTTTGCCCATCGTTTCAATCAAAGCAGGCTCTTTGATAAACCGCTCCATCGCCGCAACCAACGCCTCGACGTCACGAGGCGGTACGAGAAATCCGTTGACGCCGTGCTCGACCGTCTCCCGACATCCCGGCGCGTCGGTGGTGATGACAGGACGCCCCATGGCCATCGCCTCTTGTGTGCTGCGAGGCACGCCTTCGCGGTAAGACGGGAGTACGTATACGCTCATTTGCTCAAACCACGGCTTAACGTTCACATGGCCAGGCCACTCCAACAATCCTTAATCGACCCAAGAGTGTACTTCGGCAGCAGATATGCCGCCGGGATTCGTATCCAGCCCACCCAGGAGAATGAATCGCACCTCGGGATAACGCGCTTTGATCGTTCTTGCCGCTTCGACATACTCGAGAATTCCCTTTTCGCGCAGCAGCCTGGCGGCGAGCAAAAACGTCACCGGTTTGGTGACAGGAGGACTGAGAGGCCATTCTTGCAGGTCGACACCCGTCCCGCCTGCGTTGACGGCTTTGTCTTGGGAGACGACGCCCGCGTCCGTGAATTCCTTTAAGTCGTCCGGATTTTGAAAGATGACGCGATCGACTTTGGCCAGCGCGAACGTATAGAGTTTCAATACCGTCGTCCGCAAGAGCGTTCGTGACCACGACGAGGAGGCACCCGATGGCGTAAAAACGTACCCTAGGCCGGTGATCATCGCAACACGCCTTGGCACTCGGGCGAGCCAAGCCGCAATCGTGCCGTAAATCACCGGCTTAATCGTGTAACCCAAGGTCACATCGGGTCGCAGACGGCGCAAAAGCACGGCCAGCCGAAAAGTGTCCAGGATATCCCGGAAAGGGTTCATGCCCGTGCGGCTCAAAGAGTAATCGATCGGCTCCGCGCCCAGATTTCGAACCTGCTCCCGCAGGTTGTCATCGAAATCGGGCGCCAAGGCGTACACCTTGGCGCCGGTCGCGACCAAGTCTCTGATTAAAGGACCTCGAAAACCTATTAGCGAAGGGGCAAAGTGCGATATGATAGCAATCGTCTTTGCCAACGAATTCCCACCCTCGATTCGACGTCTCGCTAAGACTTTTTCGTTAAACCCTCTGCCGCTTTCTGTAAATCGTTCTCACGATACGCGGCGGGCTTGAAACCACGCCACCGTTTTCTCCAAGCCTTCCCTCAACCCCACGGAGGGCTCATACCCGATGAGCGTGCGAGCCAAAGTAATATCGGCCTGCGAATCCCGCACGTCACCGGGCCGAGGCGCCACGTAGGAAGGCGTCACGTCCGTCCCCATGATTTCCTGAAGGTGGCGAAGCAGTTCGTTAATGCTGTAGCGACGTCCACACCCGATGTTCATCGCTTTCCCTGGCAAGTCGGGATGATCTGCCGTGGCTGCCAAGATGTTTGCCTGCACCACGTTGTCGATAAAGGTGAAGTCACGGGTCTGTTCCCCATCGCCAAAGATGGTGGGCGCCTTCCCCTCGGCCAGCGCGGATACAAAACGGGGGATAACCGCTGCGTATTGCGAATTCGGATCCTGCCTCGGTCCAAACACGTTGAAGTAGCGCAATATGACGGTTTCCAGACCGTACACCCGCGCGAAAACCGCGCAGTATAGCTCTCCTACATATTTAGACACCGCATACGGCGAGAGCGGGTTAGGTGTCATCGTCTCAACTTTCGGCAGTACGGCTGTATCGCCGTAGACGGACGACGAACTGGCGTATACAAAACGTTTCACGCCTTGGTCCCTCGCCGCCAAAAGCGCGCTGAGAGTGCCGTTTACATTGTGATCGTGCGTCGTCCACGGATCGTCCACCGACCGGGGCACGCTCCCCAGCGCGGCTTGGTGGAAAACGACACTGGCTCCGGCAAATACGTCGCGCAACGTGTCTTGATCCCGCACGTCTCCTTCAACGAAGGTAAAACCGGTTCGTCCGTGCAAGTCTTCTAGGTTTTCTTTGCGGCCGGTCGACAAATTGTCTAGTGCGACCACGTCCCAGCCTTGATCCAACAAGGCCCTTACGAGATTGGACCCGATAAACCCGGCCGCTCCCGTGACAACACATCGTTTGCTATCTTTCATCGGTTGTCTCGCTCCTTGACCGTTTACGCTCACACCAAGGCGATTCGTCACCTACGCGTTCGCAACCTGCGATACTGTCTCTGCGCGCAACGGTGTGCCCAACCGATACACGTGGGGCTTGTCCACGTTTCGGAACGCGTTGCGAGTGTCGAAAACCAAGCGCGCGTTATCTGCGATCCATTCATAGTCAAACTGATCGTGGTCTGTCGTCAGCACGACGCAGTCAAAGCTGCGCAGGGCATCTTCGTCGAGCTTGTCCAGCATCTCCAAGTCGCCCGCTTCCTTGGGCAGCTTGTCGACGAAAGGATCAAAACCTCGCACCGTCGCGCCGCGAGCCTTTAACATGTTGGCGATCTCGATGGCCGGGGATTCCCGCGTGTCGCCCACGTTTTTCTTGTAAGCGATCCCAAGCAGCAAAACTTTGGAACGGCTAAGCGCCAAGCCCTGCATGTTGAGCAACTCCGCCACGCGGTTCACGACGTGCTGCGGCATGCCCGAGTTGATCTCGTCGGCCAGTTCGATAAAGCGATTGTAAAAGTCGTACGTTTTGCCCTTCCATGCGAGATACATCGGATCCACGGGAATGCAATGCCCTCCGATGCCAGGCCCTGGATAAAACGGCATGTAGCCAAAAGGTTTGGTTGCCGCCGCGTCGATGACTTCCCAAATGTCTACACCCATCCGTTCCGCCAGCAGAGCCAGTTCATTGACCAGGCCAATGTTGACGGCGCGAAACGTATTTTCCAGCAGTTTGGCCATCTCCGCGACCCGAGCTGAGCTGACCGGATGAACTTTTTCCAGTACTTGTTGGTAAAACGTGACACCCAACTTCGTGGACAATTCGGAGACGCCTCCGACCACTTTCGGAATGTTACGCGTCTGAAACAGAGCGTTGCCCGGATCGACCCGTTCCGGTGAGTAACAAGCGAAAAAGTCTTGGTCCAGAGTCAGTCCAACAGACTCCAGCTCGGCCACGACCAATTCATCTGTCGTGCCCGGATACGTCGTGCTTTCCAACACGATCAATGCAGGCGGACAAATATGCTGCTTAATGCTGTCCACTGCCGAAACGATGTAGGAAATATCTGGATCTTTCGTTTTTCGCAAGGGCGTCGGCACGCAGATGACAATGACATCGCAGCGGCCCAACTCCGCGAAATCGTCCGTGGCCCGATACTTTCCACCGGCAATGGCCTTGGCGATGTCGTCGTCGCTCACGTCGGTAATGTACGAACGGCCCGCATTAAGCTGTGCCACCCGTTCCGCACTCACATCGAACCCGATGGTATTAAATCCGGCGCGAGATACTTCTAAGGCCAAAGGCAAACCGACGTAGCCTTGTCCTAGCACGCCGACCGTTGCGGATCTTGCGACGAGTTTTTGATGCATTATTATCCTTATTTCCTCGGGCATAGTCTCGCCTCCAGATACACAGTGTACGTAGTCAACGAGGTCAACGAGCTAAACGCCTCTAGTTTAATAACGATCGTGTCAGTTGTAATAACTCTTATCCACTACCTGTATGATATTCTTGCAACCACGCTTGAAACATGAGAACGTTCCACAGATGAAAGTGCCAATCCCGTTTCCCCGACAGATGCTCCTGCCAAAGACGCCGAATAGGCTCAGGCCTAAAAAACCCCTCACGGCGTAGTCTTCGTTCATCCAGAAGAGATTCAGCCCAATCCTTAAGAGGTTCTCTCAGCCATTTTGCCAACGGACCTCCAAAGCCCGTCTTAGGCCTGTCCATCAGTGTGCGTGGAACGTATCGATACAGTACCTCGCGCAAAAGACGCTTTCCTTCCCCGTTCCAAAGGTGCATCGATAACGGGAGCTTCCAAGCATATTCGATCACCTCGTTGTCCAACAGAGGTGAACAAACTGTGATTCCTTGCTCCGCTGCCGCTCGGCCTACTTTTACTAGGATGTCGTAAGGGAGATAATTGACAGTATCTAAGTACATCATGCGATCAACGAAATTCTCGATTTCGCTCGACCAATCCGACTCAGTTACCACCATAACGGGGTCCCCGGCTCCAAGGACAACCGACTCAGGATTCCGCCAGTGTGAAATAAGACGCATGTACATATCCTCGGGCGAAACTGCATCGAGTACGGTCGCGAGCTTGTGCAATTTCTGACCAGGGTTGCTAACCCGATATCTTCTCGGCAACAACCTCGAGCCGAAGTGAAAGACACGCTCCCAAACATCAGACGGCAGACTCAGCAAGATTCGAGCAACGAGCAAACGCACATTTTGGGGATATCTCTTCAATCTGTTCCAAATGCGCGGTCCCCAGACATACCGGTTGTAGCCAGCAAAGACCTCATCTCCGCCGTCACCCGTTAGGACCACGTTCACGCTTCCTGCGGCCAGTTGGGAAACTAACAAGGTGGGAATTTGCGATGAGTCCGCGAAGGGTTCGTCGTACACTAACGGCAACTTTGGCACGACTGCCATCGCGTCACGACCAGATACATACAACTCGCTGTGTTCCGTTCCTAGATAGGCTGCAATTTCCTTGGCGTGAGCCGCTTCGTTATAGCTATCTTCGTAGAAGCCAATGGTGAATGTCTTGACGGATTTCGACGAGACAGACTGTGCTAGAGCAGCTACTGTCGTTGAATCAACTCCACCGGACAAAAAAACTCCAATGGGTTCTTGCTGCACACGTTTGCGGATAGCGCTTAAGATAAGTTGTTCGGTCCTGTTCACCGCCTGTTCAAAACTCAAGTCTCCAATATCTTGTCGACCAGATTCAACGACTTCGCGCATCGACCAGTAAGGAACTGGAGCTGGTCGGTCATACGGTGTTTCAGGACGAACCTGCAACATTGTCCCCGGCGGAAGCTTATAAATCCCTTCGTAAATCGTATACGGGGCCGGAATGTAACTTTGACGTAAAAGAAGCGCCAGTCCAGAGCGATTAATGTGTAACCTAAGGTTCGGATGTCGGCGAAGAATACTTAATTTCGTCGCGAACACCAGTGTGTCGCCAATCCAAGAATAATACAGCGTTTTTTTCCCCAAACGATCGATGGCTAGGTAAAGAATCTCCTCGCGTTTATCCCATATCGCCATTGAAAAAGAACCATCAAGTGTGCGCAGCGCGGAAACGATGTCGTCTCTTTTTAACCCTTCATTCAACACTTGTGCGATCAGGTAGTTGTTTGAGAGTTTTCCGATCCGTTCACTCACACCCGACCATTCGTCGCTCAAACAACGACCTATCCATCCCAATACCCAACCTTCGTCAGAATGAAGAAAACCATCACTCAGATGACTTGTTCCCAGAGAAAGTCCGATCACTACATGATTGTTTTTAACCATCCTTCCGGGTTCCACAAAGCGCGTGACCCAAGTAAAGTGTTCACTATTGCGAATGTCGATTAGCTGCGGTCGAAAAAAACCAACAAGATTCATATGATTATCTCCCCATCCAAAAGAACCGCACTCGATCCAGGTATTGTAATCGCCCGGTTTTGCGAACATCTCCCCCACACATTTGCTTCACGAGAGTACACCAACAGAGGGAGCCCAAAGTAAGCCATCGCCAATCGTACACACGGATATGATAAGACGGATCAACAAGCAATAATAATACTACACAGCGACTGAGCAGGCACCCGTGTCGTCTACAGGTTTCATCAACAGACCCTCACTGGCCCAAGAAGGCCGTCCACCACCCGCTTCCGAGGTCCGCATGGTACATTTGAAGTTGCCCCTGTTCCCACCAAAATAAGCGAAAGCCGCAGGCTGCGCATCAAAGCGTGTTACACTGTTTGATATGAAAACCACCCTAACCGTTTCGAGGAGCTTTTACGGAAGTCGTGCGAGTGGATTCAGCCGCTTTCACCCACACTTTTCGATAACCGCTTATCATCGCATCCAGGGTAAAGTGCGTCGCTATCCGCTCGCGACACGCCAATTTTCTTGCCTGCCAACTATCTTCATTCTGCCGCTGCGTCAGCGCAGCGACGAGCGCTTCCGCCAAAGCGCGGCTATCCCTGGGAGGGACCACCCATCCCGTTTCCCCAACAATGAACGCGGCATCCCCGACGTCTGTGGTCACACACGGCGTTCCGCAAGCCATGGCTTCAGCCAGCACGTTGGGGAATGCCTCACCAGCACTGGATAATACATGCACATCAAGAGTGTTCATGATCGCGGGAATGTCATCTCGCGGTCCTAGAAGGTACACGTACTCATCTAAGCCTGCCTCGGCAATACGCTTCGTCAAATCCTCATTGGTGTTATCCATTCCCGTGCCTACAAGGACGCAACGGAATTTAACGCCTTGCTGTTTGAGCAAACCAAGTGCCGCAAGCAAGTTGGCGTGGTCTTTTTGTGGATTAAAACGCGCTACCATACCTATTAGTGGCGTCTGAGCATCGACACCCCACTCGGCCCGCAAGCGTTCGCGCGCCTCTGTATCGGGCGAAAAGCGCTCCAGATCGTAACCATTAGGAACAACAACAAACTTCCGCGCGGCGTAGCCCAGCGCTTGGTGCACTCTCGCCGCCTCATGCGAGCAGCTGACAATGGCAGTGGGTATCCAATGCGAAAGCCCGGCGCAAGTACGCGCTACCATAATCGTGGTGCGGGGTGTCAAACCGAGCTCCAGTGTAGTTTGGCGTATGCCCCAGCAGACCGTCGATACTCCGGCAAGACGCGCAACAACTCCCCCGACAAGATCCGCGTGGTACATCCACGTTTGAACCACGTCCGGACGCACGGACCGCAGTAGGCGCCATAAACGGAAAAGCGCCCCAATAGTCACCTTCCTGCGGGGCATCCCAAGAGTGTAAACCTCCACCCCCGCCGCCCGCAAGAGCGGGCCGTACTTGCCCTCATCCATTAAAGAGATAACCACATGACGGTTTTCCGTGTCGCTCGTACACAACCGATACAGCACCGCTTCGGCCCCGCCATCGTTGAGGCCGGTAATGACATGGCAAATTTTCATGTTGCCCTCACGTCCCGACCCGCAATTACTGAAGCAGCCACCATAGCGTTTCTTCTAATCACACCCGGTGTTCGAACGCGAATTTTCGGAATAAAGGGCGCCACGCACGCAAGCAATGCAACTACCAACTTAGCTCGGTGGCGTATACCTGTCCCGAAATTGCCAACGCCAAAACTAAACACAAAAAGCACAGCGATAACGATTATCATAACTCGCAATGCTGTCTTATTGGATACAACGACAGACCACTTTCTCCACAACGTGAGGGCTACCACCAAATAGATCGCGCCATCAATCAAACCAATCAGATGTTGCGGGGCTCTTATGTCCCAGGGAAACGGCGCAAACAGGAAATACGCGAGTCTTATCGGGGTTTTCCAAAGCAGCTCCGTAGTTGACGTAGGCACCGCAAAAGATGGATAAGCCGCACCATCTCTTGCTGCAATGGCCATCATTCTCAACAGGTTTTGCGCATCGAGCAATCGCTCAAACGTTCCTAACTTGGGAAGGGAAACTGCACCTGACACAAAAACGACAAACGGCAACACACTTACGAAAAGCCAAAATAAAGCGACTGCCGAAACGCGAGATTTGCTAAAGCCTTTCAACAGCCTGTGCAACGCCTCTATTGCTACAAGGGCACAGAACGCCATAGCCGCGACAGCCATACCGCCATGAAATAGCGTAGCGCCCGAGAAACCTAACACCGCTAATACCATCGGTCCGGTGCGACCTGTTTTATGCCAGCGCGCGACACCTATCAGACCGAGCACAAAAAAGAACCAAATGTAAGCCTCTCGCATGATGATAGCAGAATAGAGCAGTAATGTCGGAATGAACGTCATTGCCCACGCGGCCTTTTTCGCCGCGCGCCTTCCCCATAGTTCCCGCGCAAGGTACCAACCAGCGGCCACGGTAGCAGTTCCAAAGAGAACACTCAATGATTGCGCCAAAAGCGGACTCCGTCCAGTAAACCTGTAAAACAACGCAATAAGCCAACTGATAAAATAACTATAATTGCCCACAAATTGGAGGCCTAATGGCTCACGAGACCACTCCCACGCCACACGCTCGAAGTTCACAGCATCAGCACTGCTATCCGGCAGAGGGAAGATGTAATAATGAATCAAGGCCAACGCTGCACGCACCAAAAACGCCACTAATAAAACATGCCGAATGTCGGCCCACCGCATCGCACACACAAGCGTGATGATGAAAATTGCTACCAAAGCAGTTATACCGAGCCAACTCTCAATCACAGGTCAATAACCCCGCTATTTTTAAACTCCAAGTACGTTTATATACTTTTCAACCGCTAACTCTACGGCAAAGTCCTTCGCTCGATTCGCTACATCCGGGTGATGTTCCTCATCCAATGTCTCTATAATCGCCTCCGCAAGGGCGTAAACATCACCCACAGGCACCAAGCGTCCCCAGCGACCATTCTCTAAAATCTCAGCAGGCCCACTGGGACAGTCGGTAGAAACAACCGGCGTGCCGAGGGCCATAGCTTCAACCAGAACGTTTCCAAAACCTTCCCACTTCGACGAAAGCACAAAGACCCCTGCCCGCTTCATGTACTTAAACGGGTTGTTCACAAACCCAGGAAGGGCCACGTCTTTCTCCAAACCCAGTTCCTGAACGAGAGTTTCCAGTTTAGATCGTTCCTCTCCTTCTCCCAGGATCATCAAACGAGCAGGGTGCTTCTTTCGTACCAAGGCAAAAGCACGGATGAGGGTTGGAAAATCTTTCTGTTCGGTCAAACGTCCTACTCCCAAAATCACCGGAGGTGCTCCAGGAGCAAACCAAGGGTGATCGAAGGGCTCGTCGGCCTTGACAAAAAGCGCCTGGGTAACCACAGGGTTGTATATAACTCGAATTTTCTCTCGAGAAAGACGAACAACATTCACCAGATCCTTGGCCACGCCTTCGGAGACAGCCACCACTGCCTCGGCTCGCGGATAAAAAAGTCCCATCCCCCGAAGAATCCACCTAGAACGTTTGTTGCGGTCTCGAGCAGTGGCTTGGCTGACGGTGTTATGTACGCTTACCACCACCCTTACAGGTACTCGGGCTAGGCTGCGGGCCCAGAGAGCAACCAAATTGGCGTGGTCTAGAGCAGAAAGCAAAGCCACGGGCCTCTCCCGCCGCAGGTAACGCACCAGGCCCGGTAGGGAAAAAAGCACACGACGAGCCTTCAAGTCTATGAGGCGCACTGACGGATGCTTCTCAGCGAGGTAGGGGCCTTCGGCCTTGGCTAAAATCAAATCCACGTTCAGCCCTCGCTCGGCAAACTCGCCGGCAAGATTCAGCATAATTCGTTCCGCTCCCCCGCCTCGCAAAGAAGGAACGAAAAGCGCGACGCGTTTTCGCCGTTCACGATTCATGCCTGTGCCTCCGAAACATCCCAAGTAATTTAATCAATTTAAATCGCAGACCACCTGCATCAAGGAGCAGTAGCGATGCTCCGTAAACGAAAGTAGCTCCTACCCCAGCACCTACCCATGCAAGCGTCGTCCCGGCAATTCGCCCGGCCAGAAGAATTGGAATCATGGCTGCGGTAGCGATAGTCAACTTAGCCACGCTTCTCCACTCGATTGGGATAAAGAATATCTTTCGCCCTAGATTGGCGCTCAACAAAAGCGCAACTGCATAAGCGACCATCGTCGACCAAGCGGCCCCTAGTGGCCCGTATCTCGGTATCCACCAACAATTAAGAAGGAGGTTGATCGCAGCGGCGCCACCCATAACCCACACCTGTCCGACGGTTCGCTGACCGAGCTGAAAGGCCAAGTCAAAATGATAAGCTCGAATGCCTGACAACAACGCAGCCACAGCCACTAACGGGATAAGCTGCGAAGCTTCCTTTTGAAACTCCGTGCCAAGCAAAATAGCTGCAATATTTGGTGCCAGCGTAATCAGACCCAAGGTGCCCGGAAAGGCCACACCAAACAACAACTCGGCGTTTTTCAACAGTTGTTTCCTCGCAGCCTCTTCCCCTTTACTTTCCAATGCTCGTGCCGCTAGAGGATACGCGGCCACGTTGACCACCATCATCAACAACGTGAGCGACTGTTGAACAAGATTATAAGACGCTGAATAAACACCAGCCGCTCCCTCGCCCAAGAACCATGCGATGAGAAAGCGATCAGAGCTGCTGACCACAAACGACAAAGCAAACGTTGCGGTAAGAGGCAATCCGTAGCCGACCAACGTCTTCATGAAGCCAGATGACCATTTTGGGATTATTCCCTGCCACTCCGACCGGCCATAAAGAAAAGACGCAATAAGGAAACCGACGAGCAGACCGAACAGCGGACCTTCCGCTCCAAGCCCCCAGAAAACCGCGGCGACACCCAGAACGAGAGCGCTGACTGCCTTGATCCCGCTCATCATCCCATAGCGTTCTGGACGGAGTCGGCTACGGGCCATTTCGAGATTGAGTTCGAACCAAGCTTGCGCCCACAACAGTGGAATGGCCACCAAGAGCAAACCTCGCAAACTGGGATCGGGCCAAACCGCTGCAGCCAGAACTCCCAAGACTCCAGTCAAAAAAGCGACACTCACAAACCCTGCTAGAACACTAGAAAGCAGGTCCTTAGGGTCGGAGAGATAAGCGGGAAGAAACCGCAGCAACGAGAGCCTGAGCCACTGAAAAAATATTACGTCGAACAGTCCAACTCCAGCGACCACTAGAGCATAGCGCCCATACTCCTCTGGGCTGAGCATCCGAGTGTAAATAGCGATTGCAAAAAAGTTCACAAGCCCCGGCACACCCCGAGCTAACAAGTACAGTGCACTATACCTTAGCAGCATACGTCAACAGCCACCCTACGAAGCGTTCGACACCTTCCTCAAACGGGGTACGGGGTCTGAAATCGAGCACCTTCTGCGCTTTGTCCAAACTGGCCCAAGTGCGCGGTACGTCTCCCGGCTGTGGTGGAAGGAACTGTAATCGCGCCTCCTTCCCCAAAGCTCTTTCAAGAATACGAACCATCTCCAAGAGACCAACCGTTTGGTTGTTTCCCAAGTTGACAATTTCGTAGGGACTGCCCGTATAACTCATAGCTCTACGCACGCCTTCAACTACATCATCCACGTAAGAATAGTCCCGCTGCGTGGAGCCGTCGCCATAAATGGGAATCGGTTCACCACGCAGCATGAGACGAGCGAATTTGTGAATGGCCAGATCCGGTCGCTGTCTCGGCCCGTAAACGGTAAAAAATCGCAGCGCGATGAAGCGGATCCCGTACAGATGGCTGTAGACGTGGCCCAGAAGCTCTCCACTCACCTTCGTGCTCGCATACGGACTGATGGGCAGCAACACGTGATCGTCTTCCCGCCACGGAACGTTCGGATTCACTCCGTAGACGCTGGAGGAAGACGCGAAGACGAACTGGGAAATGCCCCGTTCCCGGGCGAACTCCAGCATGTTCTGCGTGCCGGTGACGTTCACTTCTTGGTACGTCACGGGATCTTGTATGGACGGACGCACACCGGCCTTTGCGGCCAAATGAACAATGACGTCGTACTCATCGGTCAACGCCTGACGCAACCCCGACAAGTCGCGGATATCCAGCCTATACAGCGTATAACGCTCGTTTTTCAAATGCTCCGCGACGTTGCGTTCCTTGATGGCCGGATCATAAAACGGATCGAAGTTGTCGATGACGGTGACCCGCCAACCTTCCCCCAGCAAGCGGTCGACGAGATGGCTGCCGATAAACCCGGCGCCCCCGGTCACCAGCGCGTGGCGTCGCCCCACTTCGCTGCTCACGCGCCCATCACCGCCGACGCCGGGCGCCGCTCCGCCTCCACATGGCTCACGGGTCGGCCGATGCCCAAGTACGTGAACCCCGCTTTGCGAGCTTCTTCGGGATCATACACGTTGCGACCGTCGACGAGCACCGGCAAACGCATGGACGCAGCAAGCTTCGCCAAGTCCAGTGCTCGATAAATATCCCATTCCGTCGCGAGTACAATGCCGTCGCAACCTTGCGCCAGCTCATACGGGTCATCGACAAATTCGACCTCGATATCGGCCAGTACCCTCCGCGCATTTTCCACGGCGACAGGATCGTGAGCCTTCACATGAGCACCGCGCTCTGCGAGCAAACGAATAATTTCGATGGCGGCCGATTCGCGAATGTCGTCGGTGCCCGGCTTAAAGGCAAGCCCCAAAACCCCGATGGTGCGCCCCCTCAGCACTTTCAGCGCTTCCTGCAGCTTTTCCACCGCGATGCGCCGCTGTTGCGCGTTCACTTCACGGGCCGCCTGCGTGATCGGCATGGCATACCCGTATTCGCCCGCAAGAGCGAGTAGCGCGGCGGTGTCCTTCGGAAAACACGACCCGCCCCATCCCAAGCCTGCGCCGAGAAACCGCGGCCCGATGCGGGAGTCCAAGCCCACACCCCGCATAACTTCCACCACGTCGGCTCCCACCCGCTCGCACAGACCAGCGATCTCGTTGGCAAAGCTGATCTTCGTCGCCAAGAAGGCGTTGGAGGCATACTTGATCATCTCCGCACTTGTCGGATCCGTCTTCACAAGGGGCGGCTTTTTCCTATCTTCCGGCACAGGCAGGCAACGCGGTGGTATAAACGTTTGCTCGAGAATGGGCCGATACAGCTCCTCAATCGAGCGAAGCGCAACTTCGCTTTCCGTACCCACCACAATGCGGTCCGGATAGAAAGTGTCGTACAACGCAAAGCCTTCCCGGAGGAATTCAGGATTGGACGCGAAGTGAACGTCCGCGACTACATCCCGCTGTGCAAGCGTACGGGTCACGACATGAGTCACTCTGCGATTGGTGCCAATCGGAACGGTCGACTTCACGACCAGCGTATACGTGTGGCCGGACACCAGGCCCTGGGCTACTTCACGCGCCGCTTGCTCGACATAGCTAATGTCCGCCTCGCCGTTGGCCTTCGACGGTGTGCCGACAGCGATCATAATGATGTCCGCATCACGAACCGCTTCGCGAGTATTGTCAGTAAACCGCATCCGATGACGCACCTGGGACAGCAGTTCGTCCAAACCCTGCTCGTGAATCGGGCTCTTGCCTTCATTCAATAGCGCCAGTTTGCGCGGGTCCTAGTCCACGCAAACGACGTCGTGACCCAAGTACGCCGCCGCCACCCCCGTGTTCAGCCCGACGTAGCCCGTTCCGATGATCGTCAACCGCACTGAATCAGCACCCCCACACAAGAAACCGTGCGACGTAGAAGAACGTCGCAGTTTCATCATACACTCCCACTTTACGACAACTGCAAGAAGTCGACGGCGGCCGTCAAGTCATAGGCGAGGTTGACGGCCGCCGTCATTCCGATCAACCCACCGGGAGACAAATGCAACTTTGGTACGGGCGTGGTGCCCTTTACTAACTGTATCATAGCGCTCCTGTCGACATTGCTGATTCAGCCAACGTTGAGCTTCTCGGCGGGTTTGTCTGACAGACTTCGATTCCGGTACCGCCAGGATGTGCCGAAGATTACGGTTGTCGACTTTGAAGGGAACTGACGGCAGGGACAAGGTGGCCGAGACACGTTCGGCCACGTCCCCCAGGATTCTTGAGCAGACGCCATCGGTCAGTAAGCCGAATCGTTTTTGGAGGTCCTTCCTTGGCACCGTCCGCAAACGTCCCGGAACCATCTCGGCTTACCACCTCAAATGGAGGGATGGATTCGCCACCACTCGGCTAGGGCACCGGCCGAAGCTTCGGGTAGAAGCTCCGCAGGACGCCCTTCCTCCAAGTCGCACACGATGATTCCGTACCGGTATCCTTTGCACCACGCCCATTCGCCATGTCAGCGACGGTTTGAAATTGAACAGGCTCCGATAAATCGGTTCCTGCAGGGCCACCCGGCAACAGTACTGTCAGTTCGGTCCATCAGACTCGGGCTGCAAACGCGACTCCCAGGAAAACACCCTCGCGATCACGATCAACACTGCCGCAAGCGCGGCATACGTGACCGGCAACCCCACCGCGTCGCTCAGGACGTATCCAATGGAAGGTCCCAGCGCCGCCCCCACATCCTGCGCCGTCGCGTAACGGCTCAGCACCCTTGCGGGCACCGATTGTGCCGCTAGGTCCGCTGCCGCAGCGTCAAGGCTCACCGAGAAAACGACGGCCCCAGCGAAGAGGGCACATGCAGCGGCAAAGATGACTTCTGCACGGGTCGCAAAGGCGAGTACCACCAACATACTGGCCTGCAGCAACGCGCCACCGGCAATCGTCGTTCCCCGGCCCCACCTGTCGGCCCAGCGGCCACCTCGGGGGGCCAGCAGCAGCTCAACGATCCACCGGGCACCCAAGAGCCAACCTGAGAGGGTGGCGACCCCTACCATCGCGCCCAAGGCGTTCACTTCTTGTCCGAAACGCTACAGGAGCAAGAGCGACAGTGTACCCATGATGATGCCAAAGGTGACAAATCCTTGGGCGAACCCCGCGGCATACGTTAGAGCTAGGCGTCGGATGTTCTTGGATCCGGGGACAAGGGACTGTCTCCGACTCGCTTGACCGCCTCCTCTGGGTGCCTCTGTAGGCCCAACGATTGATGGGCCTGAGGGGAAACTCGCAGAGGCCTCGTCATAACCACCTGCCTGTCTGCCCACGTTATCCGTGTCCTGGTGGTCTTGCCGGCGCCGCGCTTTAAGAAAATCCCATCACGCCATCCCGGCGCCAAAAGCCGTCACCGAGCCAAACAAGACAACGGTGGAAGTAAAGCCGATGCGGTCCGTCAGATATCCGCCTAGGATCAGTGAAAAGATAGTGCCGATCCGGGCCACTGCCTGCGTGCGGCCCACCCACCGCCCCCGCTTGCTTTCGCAGGAATGGTCAAAATCCCCACAAGAGGGCGTAAGACAAGGTTGTCACCGTCGCCCCAACCATGGCCGCAAAGAAAGGACCTTCCCGGCCTCGGCGACTGTACACGGCGCCCGCCCAGCTGTTGGTGACAAGCAGGATGATACGGTTGGCGCTGAGCAGCACCCCCACCAGCGCCAGCGGGATCCCGAGACGCGGGGCTTGGCTGGGCAGGACGGCGTACAAGAGGGCGTCACCCAGCAAGGACACAGAAACGGCCGCCGCCACCAGCAGGGGTGACGGCGGCCGTCGATCGGCATACCGGCAGAGCATTGGCGAGGAATCCATAACCGCCTTAAGCTCCCCATCCTCCATCCTGTGTCACCGCTTTGCCTGACCCGCCGACCAGAACTCGATGAACAGTGCGGCCCAAACACCTACGAATGCGCCCACAAACCCGGCCAGCGCCATGTTCAGCAACTTTCGAGGAGCAACCGGGGCTTCGGGCAACACAGGATCTGCGACAATGGCCGGCACGATCAGATCCGCCGCCTGCCGCTGCAGCGCGAGCAGACTGTCCCGCTTGGCCCGTGCCTGGTCTACCATCGGCCTAAGGGTGTTGAATTCGCGCTCCAATCGAGCGCGCTCCGCACGGTACGCGATAAGAGCGCTCCGCAATTGGTCGATTTCCGCCGGCAGTTGTTCCAGCTGTTCCTGCAGACCTTCCGCGGCGCGCCGATTCGTGGCAAGGCGCGTCCTGGTGGCAACCAGGTCTTGGTTCAACTGCAAGTAGACCGGGTTGAGCATCGTTACGTCGGCGGCAGTCACACCCGCAGGGGAATCGCCCGACGGTACGACTACCCGCGGGCCGTTTTCCCCAAGCACCTCTGGTTGGTCGGCAAGAGCGCGCTCCAGCGCCTCAAGACGCGCTTCGTCAGCAGGAATTGTATTCTGCGTTAGGTCGCGCAGCCGAGCCTCTGCCTCGACCAAAGCTCCCTGCAACCTTGCTAGACGCGCCTCCAGGAAAGATAGGTTCACGTTCTGTCGAAGGTGTCCAGGGCTTCGCGCGCCGCTTCGTACACACTCTCCCACTCTTGTGGGGTTGACCCGATCTCGTGGACACCTACAGACTTGGGGTGTAGCCCCAACGAGGAGGGTGTCCCATGCCACCAACCCATCCCCCCTACCCACCGGAGTTTCGGGCCGAGGCAGTCCGGCTCGTG